>JBICHS010000409.1:0-5282 GCA_043101135.1 Phycisphaeraceae bacterium JB051 | reverse complement strand
CCGGCTGACCATCAAACCCGAAGCCGTCCGGTGCATTGAATGCCAGAAGAAGTTTGAACGCATGGTTACCAACTAACCCAAGCCCGTTGATAACCCGGTTAAGACGTAGGGTAAAAGGAGATGAGATTCTGCAAATATTTTTGCCGCAGTTCTAACAAACCTGACTTTTGTATTGCTTAATTAAAAGTACCACCGCCAATCTTTTTTGAAAGGATTTACGCACATGCAGATTCAAGTTCATTTCAGTGACGTCCAGAACAGTTGGGCCATCAACAGCCACGTGCACCAACGACTGGCCAATGCGCTTAAATCAGGTCTCGACCAGATCACGCGCATCGACGTTCACCTGCATGATGATTCAGGTCCATCCAAATCCGGGACCAGTGATAAACGTTGCACCATTGAGATGCGGCTGGCTGGGATGGATCCCATGAGTATCGAACAGCGTGGCAATGACATGTATGCCGTGATCAATCAGGCAACACGCAAATTGCAGAAAACGCTGAGTAAGACCCGTGACCGCCAACGCGATCACCGTCACCAGATGCGTCACCTTGCATCACTGAACTAGCCGGCAAGTCCAACGAATTTGCCGTAGTGAAATATGACTTTTGAAGTTTGTTGATCAGGAGGATTTGCGACTGAAAACCCAAGAGAACTTTAATCGTTAATGGACCATTCCATTCCGACCAAGCAAGCACCAGGCAGCAGATGCGACATTTTGAAATAGCAAGTTGTGACCCGACTTCACAGACGGCCCAACTGCCACCAGACAATCCACTGTCCCTGATTGTTGCCCGTGTGCTGGCTTGCGGAATGCTTTGATGAATTCATCACCCAATTTAACGCACAGGAGCTTACTTCACAGCGTTATTCGAAACACCATCCCGCGATGAGTATCACCTCTAGCGGACCTCACAATGCCCCAGGCAAGGGGTAGCATCCATTTTCCAAGGCAGACCGTCCACAACTTCTGGACGGTCTGTTTTTCTATAGACCCGTCACACCCAACAGGGCCGGTGCACATCATCACCGTCTATTGAATCCTGCCACAAATCACATCCAAAGGTTGAAGCTCGATGACCGGGCCGGCTTTTTGCGGGATCAAAGATAGTTGATCTGAAACGTCACATTTTCTGCCTGTCGCTGTTTCGATGCAGATTAACTCGCGTGGCATTCCCCAGATATTCACTGCCGAAATCCATCGCTGCCCATCGACATCCGCAACGCTGCTGACAATTCCGGGGACGGGCTTTTGGGTCTGTTTATCAACAAACTGATACTGCGGCTTGATCCGCTGCTGCTCCAACGTCGCATGCAGTGTTCCAGACAATTTCTCCAGGTCAACGCGGTAAACGTTTTGATAGATAACAGCGGTATCCTGCATAAAATCAAGCTTGCTGGATCGGCGGCGTTTGCAATATGGATCGTATTGCAAAATGCCTTTACCCAACCCAAGGACCGCCTTGTTGTGGTGAAAGCCGTTCTTGGCCCATGTTTCAAGACGTTGCACGAATGCGTCAGGTGCGTGTGATGTCTGGGGCAGGATCACCAGTTCAACCGAATCCGGAATGTTGCCTGCTGCAAACTCCTGCTCACTGATTGCTGTAAAGGCAACTCCCGTTTGCAGCAACTGATTGCATACTTCAAATTCAAGGTCCATCACGTCTGCGTTACGCAACAAGCTCGTTGGCGAATGAACCAGGGCAATGCGTGGAGCTTGATCTGCCATCGCCTGGACCACGGGCATTAAACGCATCAAATCAAGGCCCGTTCGCATGTACTGCTCCATCGCGCCGGGTCGATAGGAGAACAATCCCAGGAACAGTTGATGCTTGTTATTGTCCCGCCGTCCCCAACACCATGCGGTGGATGCATCCAGGCCACTGAGTGCCTGCAACCAGAATGACGAACGAACCGCGTTGGGCAAAATGGGATTGGTCCCACGATCACGCAACAGGTGATTTTCGGTATTGAGCATCGGCTTGTCTGAAGCCTGACTCATCAATTTGTTGGTCAAGAAAAGTTTTTGCGGATGTGATATTTGTTCATCCACAGGCAATGGCAAATATCGCGGGTAAAGACCGCCGTCCTTGCCTGCCAGGTCAGTGAGCTGTGTCATTTGATCCAGATCGACGGCCTGCATCAAATCGTACTGCTTGTAATGGCGCGTCATCATTTTGATATGCGTCAAACTGGACTTGGCAGCTGAATGCACATTGTTGTTGAGCATCGCATGCCAATGTGTAAAACGCTGATTGTTGAATTGCATCCAGTCATACAATTCAGGCTCAGCGGGGAACGGCAAAGTCGGCGGCTCCAGGTAACACTTGACCTGCGACCAATCCTGATAGTCTGTTCCCCAGGCTTGATTCATCGCCTGAACCTCGCCGTACGTTTGCTTGAGATAAGCTATCCACAGCGATTGGGTATCCGGGTCATCGGCCCATTTAAAAGCCACAGGCTCATTGGACAGACAAACGCTCCAGAGACCGGGCAATTCCCCCCACTCTTCAAACATCCGATTTTGTGTGCTGCGCAACAGTTCATTCACACCCGGCTGATTGATGGCAATGCGAAGAAAACCACCCAGATGCACAAACCAATCAGGATTGGCGTCTAATGCCCATTGGGGGAAATAATGCGGTGAAAGCAGCATATCCACCAGGACGCCCTGCTTGTAGGCATGCTTGATAAAGTCACGATAATGCAGCGAGACACCTGAGTCCCAACGGTCTGCTGCGGGCCTGAGATAACGCGGGCCTATTTCTGTTTGAACAAAATTACAACCCAGCGAAGCAAGCCAATCGATATCACGACGCATCTCATGAAAGTGCCCAAATCCAAAGAGCATCACCGGACGCTTTTCAACACGACCATCCACCCAGCGAACCTGCCCCTGAAGATGTGATCCGTTTCGAACCGGCGGCTGTGTCACATCCAATCTCGGGCTATCCACCGGTTTGGCATGGCCATCCAGAATAGCCTGCAAACGTGCTTTCTCTTCAGTCATCAATTGCATCAACGCATCGGTTGCATAACCTGCCAACGCATCGTTCTCGTATTTGATGTCCTCAAGACGATAAGCCAAACCACGTTCGATGACGCGTAATCGCATCTGGGCATAGATATCCAACTGCGGGGCTTGAAGCTTTGTTGCCAACGCTTGAAGCTGATCAAACTGCTCGGCGAGCTGATCGGTCACCGTCTGATTCAACAAATCTTCCTGCTGAGCCCATATCACTGATGACAGACTCAAGATAAATGCCCCAACAAGGACACACCACAACGTCAATCCGTTTTTCATACGCATTTTCAAGACCTTTTTTAATCAAGTTCAAAGACTGATCGAATCAGCGTCTGACCCTTTTACTCAGGCCAGAGAACGCATCTGCATATCGACTTTACATTTGTCTTTCTCACGCTCCGCAAGCCAGCAAGCCAATGGCAATGTATTGATGCCTGAATATATCGCTGAACGCGAATCAGTATGGACGTGACAGGTGGATGCAGATACTGATGAATGAATAGAGATGCTCTAGAACCAGGGCTTTTTCTCGCCGGCCTGATAGATGTACGGATCATCTCGCGGCATATTGATCACATGCATATCCGCCATCATGAAATTGGTTGTATCCATGTGATGCCAATTAAGGCGATTGTGATATTCCGCTGGGATGAAACTACCGTCATTGGCATGCCCTGCTTCATCGACAAGGTTGATAAATTCATCCGGACTTTCCAGAAAGTCAGGCTTGACATGATCTTTGCCCTGCCCACGACGCGTCGCGGTTGGCTTTGCATTCAACATGGAGTTCTGTGAATAGGAGAGCTTTCGAGGATTAGGCCATCCCGGGCATTGATAAATCGTGCGACTACGTGCATAGTCATAGAGTGAACCCTTAGCCACATCAAATACACTTTCCGTGACACCGCGATTGGGGACCCACGGACTGATGGTACTCCACCCCCACCCCGCACGCCCGGGCCAGGTTCGGTGGTTATCCTCTGCATACATTTCAAATGACATACCGAGCTGCCGGATGTTGTTCATGCAAATCACACGACGCGCTGTGGAACGCGCGGCTGCCAATGAAGGCAGGAGGATGGATATCAACAACGCGATGATGCTGATGACCACCAGTAATTCAATCAATGTGAAAGCTTGTTGACGCTTCATGCTCAACCTCCCAGTGTTTCGATTATCTCACACAAATCGGTCAGCAGGAACGGTCTGCCGCCGATGTTTGTCCAATTAAAAGTTTCCCGGGCCAGTAATGTGTTTCCGGCCGTTTATTCCGATCAGCCATGCGTTGGAGCAATACCCTCGCAGCCATAACGCCCAGCTGATCGCGTTGATTGTCGATTGTGGTCAGGGTTTGATTCAAACCGTAGTCGGGCATGTTTCTTGCCAGCGACACCACCTTGACATGCTCAGGGATCGAGACCTGTTTTTGACGCATGGCCCGAATCGCACCCACAGCGGGATAGTCATGATCACAAATCAATGCATCAAAGGAATCATTCTCAGCAAGATACGCTTCCATCGTCCGCTGGGCACCGATAAACGGGTCCGGCGTTCGACTGTAACCAGGCTGAGAGTTACACACGATCAAGTGCTCATCCTCCCAGGTCAGCCCCGCCCCCGTCACCGCCAACTTCAAAGCCTGCAGAACATGGTCGTAACCAGCCGTGACATTGGCAGAAACAAACAGGTAACGTAGCTGCTTGGCACCACTGGCGAGCAAATGCTCAACAATGACCTGTGTCTTATGCAGATGAGCCGAATTGACGATGTCAAAACGCCCCGCACCCTGCGAACTTGTCCCGACCAAAACCGTCGGCACACCGCTACGCTGTATCATGTCATAGTCCAACTGGACCAGTGAGTCGGGTAAAACCTCCAACACCAACCCCGCAGGCTGCATGGCCAACACACGGTTGACCAGCGATGCATACTCATCCAAATCCGCGTGGCTGGAAAAAGTCGATAACGTTAACTTGCGATTCTGACTCAACCCCTGGGCAATGCCTGCGGAAGTCTCGTTGGTTTCCTGAGACAAAGCAGGCGTGACAAATGCCACAAGACCAGATTCCTGAATGGCTTCTGAACGATCAGCCACAAAACACCCACGCTGGGGATGCTTGGTGATCAGGCCCTTTTCTTCCAGCAAGTCAATGCCCTTGACCACCGTCCCCAACGCCAACTTGTTGCTGGCAACCAACTGCCTGATCGACGGCAAAGGCTGCCCAGGCGACAACTTGCCCGAATGAATATCATC
>JBICHS010000408.1:0-7475 GCA_043101135.1 Phycisphaeraceae bacterium JB051 | reverse complement strand
ACGCACCGCTTGCAGCAACATCCATAAACAGCGCGATCACCGGCTTACCGGTATCGGCCTTGAACTGCATGATCTGCCGGTAAATCGCATCACTGGCTGTCACCGTGCCCCCCGGTGAATTGATGCGGAGAATGACAGCTTTGACCTTGGGATCGTGACGAGCTTGTTGGAGCTTTTCATACATCAGGCTCACAGGGTTTTCACCCTCACGCAGCAGACCGGGCTTGGCATAGTTGGTGATCGTCCCGGTGATGTCGATGATGGCAACACGGCCTTGCGACCACCCTGCATCCTTCTGGACGACCTTGGTCTTAAGCTGCTGATCCGTCGTTGAACCCACCACAAACGTCATGGGACCACAGGCTGTGAGTGATAATGTCACAAGCAAAAGCAACAGGATACGTATGGGCATGACGACAGTCTCCGGTTTATAAAATTTTTACCACAGATGAACACAGATTAACACAGATGACAAGGCAAACACGTGACGACATACCGTTAAATAAACGAAAATTTATCTTGGGTTCTACATCTGTGTTTATCTGTGTTCACCTGTGGTTAACTGCCATGAAACATCACGCGCACAGCTTACCCAGTTGCTCAAGCAGTCGATCGATCTGCTGAGGTTGATTGTAAAAATGTGGGCTCACACGGATGCGGCCTTCACGGACGACCGCAAAAATATTCTGCTTGGCTAACTCCGCGACCACGCGTTTGGTGTTCACATTTTCATCGGTCGGTGTGAAGACCACACTGCCACTGGTCTGCCCTTTGCCACGTGGGCTGAGCACCTTGCAGCCGACTTGCGGTAAGCCATCACAGAGTTGCTGCGTGAGTTGCTGCACATTTTCCCAGACCTTTTCAATGCCAACTTCCAGCAAGACATCGATACTGGCTCCCATCGCCACAATGCCCGGGATGTTCTGCGTGCCCGGCTCAAAGCGTTTGGCATCATCGTGGAGCTGGAACTTGTAATTGCCAAAGTCCATGGGGTTGACCACGCTATGCCAACCGAGCACCGGCGGATTGAGTAGTGGCGACAAATCTTCATGGACATAGAAAAAGCCCATGCCCTCAGGCCCCAGCAACCACTTATGACCATCCGCTGAGAGAAAGTCGATCCCGAACTTCTGGACATCCATCGGGATCACGCCCACGGATTGAATACCATCCACGCAGAGATATCCCCCTGCATGATGGACCATATCGGAGATGGGCTTCAAATCGATGCGAAAACCTGATGCATACTGGACGGAAGACAGCGAGACGACGCGGGTGCGATTGGTGATCGCCTCGCAGACATCTTCCACATCAATCGTCCCATCGGGCAGGCTTTTGACTTCGATGAGTTCAACGCCAAACCGCTTGAGATTTTCCCATGGGTAGCGGTTTGCAGGGAACTCCATATCGGAGATGATGACGTTGTCGCCCTCCTGCCAATCCAGCCCGTTAGCCACGAGACTCAGACCTGTGGAGGTGTTGGGGACGAAGGCGATTTCGTTTTCCGAGCGTGCATTGATGAGCTTGGCAATACTCTGTTTAACCTGACTGATCCGCGGGTACCACTTGTCTTTGACGTAGGCGAAGGTGGACGCTTCCAGTGCATATTCCTGCAAGGCAACTGCTGCACGATGCGTGATGGGCGCGACGCCTGCGTGGTTGAAAAAATCCATCTGCATGAGAATGGGGAATTCACTGTTGTAATCCATCGTCAGATTCCTCTTGCCTTGAACTTGGGGCTGATCGTAGACTAACAGGCATGATCAAGGACGCCAAACAAGTCTGCTGGGTTCTATTATTGCTACCGTCTATCCTGCTGGGGCAGTTGCAGGATCCCGCTGCCCAGGATGATACCCATATCCCCCTTTCCCCGGTGGTCACCCGCCTGCTCAATGATCCGATCAACACGGAAGATCAAAAGCTTGCGATGTGCCTGTTTCATGGCCAATGGGAAGCGGTCGATCCGACCATGCTCACCGTGGAGCAACGTGCTGAATTTGCGCTAGCCAGGTATGACCTGGGTGCAGCCGTACTCACAGATGAGAAAACGCCTGCGGTGTATCGCGCGGAGGCTTCGAACCTGCGCGGCGAGCCGCAACTGGCTGTCACGTTACTCACCGAGCCCCAAAGCCTGCAGGAAGTGTTAGCCAAGTCTGCAGCGTTGGAGACGTTGGGCAAGCTTGATGAAGCAGCGAAGTTGCTAACGCCCTGGCGTGAGAAGCTGCTTAAACAATTGCCGGAAAATGCAGCAGACTTAACACGCGCCGGACTGCTGCTTAGTGAACTTGCTGTCCTTGAAGGTTTACCGGCTCGTGACTATCAACAGGCGATGAACTGGTTCTCCATGGCAAGGGGGCAGCTGGATCGACTTTACTGGCCGGCTTATCTGGCTGAAGCGCAGCTGCTCTGTGACAAAAGCAGTCGTATGCAAGCCATCGGCGCGATCATGGAAACCTTGCCGTTAAACCCCAACGCATCCGAAGCGTGGATGCTGCTGGGGCAGATGTCCGTCGAGAGTTTCCAGTTTGATAAGGCTTCATCCTGCGTTGAAAAACTCCGTGAGATCAACCCGCAACATATCCTTGCCGACATTCTGGAGATTCGTTCGTACCTGGCGCAGCGGGATCTCTCAGCCGTCCCAGCGATACTCCAAGCAGCATTAAAACGTTACCCATCGCAGCGCGATCTGCTGGCATTGGAAGCTGCGATGCATGCCATGCAGTTTGATCACGCACAACTAGACAAGACGCTTGCCAAGTTCGAAGCCATTTCGCCGGGCAATCCGCTGGCTTTGGCGACAGCAGGTGAGTTTCTTTCCTTTGCCAGACAGTATGACTGGGCTGAACAACTGCTGCGAAAAGCCATTGCGATGCAACCCAATTGGCCCAAGCCGCGCAGCGAGTTGGCGCTACTGCTCATGCAAGCCGGTCGTGATGAACAGGCATATGGTGAACTCGAAAAAGCAGCCAAGCTCGACCCGTTCCACAAGCAGGTGCAAAACCAACTGGAACTGGCCCAGGAGATGAAGGGCTTTCTCAACGCAAAGACAAAACACTTTTCGATCACCTACCCGCCGGGCCCTGATGAAGCGTTGGCTTTGGATATGACGGTGATGCTTGATGACATTTACAACACCGTCACCACCAGCTTCTCCCATCAACCCCGAAACATCACGCAGATTCAGATCATGCCCAACGAACGCTGGTTTGGTGTGCGCATCACAGGTATACCCGAAATCTGGACGATCGCAGCCTGCACGGGTGATGTGATTGCGATGACGCCCCCCAAGACCGGTGCGCGTCAACGGGGTGCTTATGACTGGGCGCGTGTGGTTCAACATGAGTTCACGCATACAGTCACGCTGGACCTGACGCATAACCGTTTGGCTCACTGGTTTACCGAAGCCTGCGCGGTGGCGATGGAACCGGGTGGTCGGGATTACAACACCTGTCAATTACTTGCTGAGAATTTGGCCAACGAAACGCTCTTTGATTTAAAGTCGATCAACTGGGCTTTTGTGCGTCCTGAAAAACCGACGGATCGCCCGCTTGCCTACGCCCAGGCCAACTGGATGTATGACTACATTCAGCAGACGTTCAGCCATGATGCGATCCTCTCCATCCTTGCGAAGTTTGCAACGACCAATGACTCCGCCCAGGTGATCCAATCCGTCACCGGCCAGGATGAAGCGACCTTCATGAAAGGCTTTAAAGCGTGGGCCAAAGAGCAGGTTCAAAGCTGGGGTCTTGGCCCGCAGGATGGCGACGAAGCGCTTAAGCCGATGTTTAAAGCCTTTGCTCAAGGCATCGCCCCGCCTGCTGCCGTATTGGACAAACTCATTGCTGATCACCCCAAGCATCCGGATGTCTTGCGGTTGATTGCTGAGAAGGCCATGCAGGCAGATGACATGATTGCTGCCCGTAAAGCTGTGCGGGATTACGCGCGTGCCAGACCGGTTGACCCGTGGTCCAACAAGCAGTTGGTGATTTTATCGCAGCAGCTCGGTGATAAGGACATGCTTATCGGCGCGTTGACCGCGCTGGATGAAAACGAACAGTCAACCGGACGATGGGCATTTGAACTGGCCAAGCGACATGCCAAGCAAAAGCGTTGGCCAGCAGCACTCGCTGACGCCAAGCGTGCGATTCAACGTGAGCCCTACAATGCGGACTACCGGGAAAATGCAGCGACGATGGCATTGATGGACAAGGACATGCATGCTGCGATGCATCAGATTCGTGCGTTAACGATGCTCGAACCGGATCGCTCCATCCACTGGGCGCGGTTGGCAGCCATCTCCAAACGCATGGGACAACAAGAACAGTCCATCACCGCAGCAAAAAAAGCAATCGCGTTGGACCCCAACTCGCCTGCTAAAAAGTTATTGGATTAATCGACGATCAAAGCAAGGCATCAGCGACACGCAGTGTCGCAGCTATTTTCAATGTCGATGTATCAATCACGTAAGCATTGACACCAACCACAGCATCACCAGCATGGATGCAAAGAACGGCAGCAAGTACGCAGACAAAAACAGCACAAACGCCTCGATCACATCCAACTCGAAAAACTTCATCGACAAACCGATAAACGAGATGAACGTGAACGGGAAGCTCACGTACCACTCAAAGCCGAACACGGAAACGCCTTCGGTGAGTCGGAACATGATCGACTTGATGAAAAAGCCCAGCACATGCGCGGTCATGGCGATGGCCAGGATTTTGGTCATCGCAGAGAAAATCCCACCAAAACTCACGCCAAAGAGTCGGATCACCAACACCATCCCCACAAACATAAATGGGATTTTGATGGCAATTTCCATGAGATTCGTGCCAAACAGGTAAGCGATGCAAAACCATTTCTGTTGCATGGACAACGGCGGTGGTGGCGCGGGTTTGGCGGGGAGGATCGCACCACCCAGAAATCCGCCGGTACTCGTGGGCGCCGGGGTGTTGGCAGCGGCAGTCACCTTGCTGGGGACCACTGCTTCAACCAGAAAACGATCCACCATCTCATAAGGCGTGATCACCACGGTGAACACCAGAAAAACCAGCATCGCAAGCAGGACCACCGTGGGAATGTAGACATCCTGAATCAAGTGCTGCTGGTGATAGTATTCCTGATCGTCTTCATACTTTTGACTTTCAGAAACATAACGAGCTGAACCGTCATAGTCATCGCCCATCGGATCGCCATGCACGCCTTCGACATGGCGTTTGAGTTGCGTGTGATAGCCACAGGCTGCGCACACCACCGCATCGTGAGCCATTGGGGAATGACACTCAGGGCAAACTTTACCCGCTGCGACTTCCGGTTCCACTGCCAACTCATACACGCTGGACTGATCCGAAGCGGCGGCCAACTCCGGCAAGGGAACGCGATCCCACGAGCTTGCCTTGCCAACATGTTCCTGGAGCATGTTCAGCCCCACCACCGGCACCGACTCCTCGGGTTTGATCTCCGTATCAAACTCATCTTCATCCACCACGTCCGTGACAACCAACCCACGTGCGATGTCAGACAAACCTGAATCGTCATCATCATCGACTTTCAACTGGACCACGTCTTCGGCAGCGGCTAAATCCAATTGGTCTTCTTCATCCTGCAAACCCGCCAACGTGTCATCCATCGCCCAAGAGGACTTGGATAAATCAACCGTCGGGGGATTCTTTCGCGGCGTCGCAGCAACCGGTTCATCAAGCAACGGCAAGACCATGTCATCACCACCTTTGGCGGACGTCTTTTCGTGGTGCGTAGGCTGCGACTTGTTTTGGGATTCAGGACGATTCGACTTGGGGGATGGTGATTTGAGTGATGGCTCCCCAACATGCTTCAAACGCGAAGACACCTGTGTGGACTTGGCTGAGGGTGAACTGCCATGTGACTTTTCCTCCTCGGCTTTGACCATGTCCAGATCGAGCACAAGCAGATCAGCGGTGTCGTCATCCTTGTTTCTACCCGATTGTTCCGACTTTGTGGGGTGCGGTTGATCCGACTTGCCGGACTTTGATGAATCGGGCTTGGTTGCTGGATGTGGTTTTGCATGCTCAGAACGTGAGGTGACATGCGAGGCACTGGACTTATTTTCAGCGTGATGTCTGGAGGCTTTCTGGCTCGGTGAGGTTTCCATGCCCTCAGGGTCAATGGCGGGCGTGCCCATGACAGGATCATCACCCAGCGAGAGGATGTACCCGCCGTCGGTCTGCTGCATGGCTTGTTGATGGCCGGCAGACTTGGAAGATTTTAAAGACTTGCCACAAAAGGGGCAGTAGACAAGCTCGCCCCCCCCAATGGCATTGGCAGGCAATGTCTGATGACAATGAGGACACTTCGCCGGTTTGGTTTGCCCCATGACTGAATACCTTTGATCAACACCCCGAATGTGACATGACGGTCTGTCAGAGATTGTAGTTTACCAAACAATGTGGCTGCGGGAATTGTGGTTGTGTCGTTGAGCTTCTACAATATGAAGCTTTGTACCACTTTGTCTGGAAATATATATGAGCGTTCCCATTCTCGATCTGACTGCGCTTCACGCCCCCCTGGCTGACCAGATGCGTGAGGTTTTCAATGACATTCTCAATACCAGCCAGTTCGTGCTGGGCAAACACGCTGCCGACTTTGAAGCGGCTTTGGCGGAGGCTTGTGAAACCAAGCATGCCATCGGTGTTTCCTCCGGTACCGACGCGTTGATCGTTGCCCTGATGGCGTATGACATCAAAGCTGGCGACGAAGTGATCACCAGCCCGTTCACGTTCTTTGCTACGGGTGGCTCGATTGCCCGTGTGGGTGCGACGCCGATTTTCGTCGACATTGACCCGGTGACGATGAACCTGGATTCAGCTTTGATCGAAGAAGCGATTACGCCCAACACCAAAGCCATCATGCCGGTGCATATTTTCGGTCACCCGGCCAACATGGAAAACATCAACGCCATCGCCAGGAAGCATAACCTGGCGGTCATCGAAGACAACGCTCAGTCCATCGGCGCCAAGATCGGTGACAAGCAAGTGGGCGGCCTGGGTGACATCGGTTGCCTGAGTTTCTACCCCACCAAGAACCTGTCAGGTTGTGGTGATGCCGGTGCCGTGTTGACCAACAATGATGAATTAGCCGAAAAAATGACTTCACTTCGTTTGCATGGTCAGATTGGCACCTACCAACACAAGATCATTGGCGGTAACTTCCGCATCGACGCGTTGCATGCTGCGATTCTCAATATCAAGCTGCCGCACCTGCCTGAGTGGAACCAAGCGCGTCGTCGCAATGCTGAGCTTTACAAGCAGAAGCTTGCTGACCTGCCGATCACCTTACCCGTGGAGCTCGACGGTTACACCCACGTTTACCACCAATACACCATCCGCGTTGATCCGGCCAAACGTGACGGTCTGACCGCTGCGTTCAAGGAAAACGGCATCGGCTTTGGTGTCTTCTACCCGACCCCGCTACATCAGCAGGAATGCTTCAAGTATCTG
>JBICHS010000407.1:0-2551 GCA_043101135.1 Phycisphaeraceae bacterium JB051 | reverse complement strand
TGCCATCCAGTAACAGACGGTCATAGCCAAAGGGAATCGGACCACCCGGCCAGAGTCCACGCTGCACACGCGAGACAATCCCACGCATGGTGTCGCGGGAGAGTTTACGTAGATAGTCACCATTCTGATGATGCTCGATATAGCCCATCAAACCCGATTCAAATGATTGATCGGTTTCACGGCCTGTTGCAGCATAGACCACCCGTTTACCCGCTTTGCGAATCTGGCGTTCGAGCAACATCCCATCGACAGCATCCTTGGGGCGCGCGATACGATTGCGATCCCATGCAAGAACAATCTGTACTTCTGGATCATCGGTTGCGGTCTGCATCAACTGGTCAAGGCCAGGTCGATGAAGTTCACTGCCACTGATTGCATCGTCTGAGTAAATCGCCTTGAGCTCCAGCCTTTGAACTTGGCATATGCTTCGAGCTTGGCGCGTTGTTGTTCAAGTAATTCTTCCTGACGATCAGATGACCGTCGAACGTAGCCGAACACATGCGTCATGAGGTGTCTCCCGGGAATTGAAGATGATCCAAAGATAACCCCAACTCGCCCAGCAATGAAGATGCTTGAGCAAACTTTTCTTCATGACGGATGCGTTTGACCTGATTTTGTTTTACCTTCTTGGTGAATGTCCGTAGCAGCTAGTGCAGTTAGAACATTTAATCGCCATGTCATATTCGTTTTCGTCATTCCTGTGCCCCCGGAAGTCGCAAATCCAGTGGTATTCTGTAGACGCTTGCAGGTTCCACTGGGCTCCCGCCTGCGAGGGAGTGACGGTGAGTGGAGATTAATGATTTGAAACGATCTAACGACCAATACTTGCAAGACAAGACCAAACGCAATCGCGCAGCCCCCATCAGCCAAGTGTTACGACAGTATCTCGACCACTACACTCCACTGGAAAACGAACACAGCCTCTACTTCCCCAGCCCCAAAGGCGAACTCTGGGCCCCGGCCAACTTCAGCGCCGATCTACGCAAACGAAACAAAGCCGCAGACATTATGCCAGTTTGATTCCGGAAGCGCTGGTGAATGAGGTGGAGTTCAGCGATCTACCCAAAGCTAATTTGGCAGCAACACGCGCATAAAAAAAAGCCGTCCTCATTGGTGACGGCTGGTCGTTCCGTAGAACGGTGCCTGCGAATGTTTCGTCTTGTTACGAAAAGCCACAGGCTTGGGTTGATTACACAGAAACATTGTAATCCTAGGATGACAATACGACAAATCTCATTTGAAAACAAAGACTACCCAAATCACAAGTATTGTTTTATAGTAGCCTAACCGGGGCATCTCTGATTATTGCCCTAATTTTTACCAATTAAATTCTAACAGGGGAAAGTAGCTATCTCATGGCAACAACACTTGGTTTGGACTTAGGCCCCAATAGTATCGGCTGGGCATTACTCGACGAAAAACAGATCATCGGCACAGGCGTCAGAATCTTCCAGGAAGGTGTTGATGCATTTGATACAGCCAAAGAATCCTCACGCAATGAACAACGGAGAATTGCTCGTGGCATGCGTCGCCAAACCAAACGTCGCAATCAACGCAAAAAGATTCTCCGCGAAGCGTTGATCCAGGCAGGACTCTGGCCAGAAGAAACCGATCAGCAAACCGAATTGCTGGCAATCGATCCCTATGAACTTCGTGCCAAAGCGTTGGACGAAAAGCTACCGCCCCACCAGCTTGGTCGTGTCTTTTTACACTTAAACCAACGGCGTGGCTTTCTGTCCAATCGCAAAAAAGACCGAGATGACAGTGAAGTCAAAGGCATGCTCGCGGAGATGTCGGAGCTACAGGCTGCGATGGACGAAGTAGGCTGCCGCACACTTGGTGAATATCTGTATCACAAAGCTCAAAATCTCGATCACACCCAACGCGTCGACGATGACCACATCCGTTGCCGACACACCAGACGTGTCATGCTCGAAACGGAGTTTGACAAAATCTGGGAAGCCCAAGCCAAACTGCATCCCGATCTGCTGACCGAGCAACTGCGTTACGGGCAAAACGGTGAAGCACGCAAGTATCCCATCGACCTGAAAACGAATCCACAAAAGAAAAATGCAGACCAATCCCTGCTTGACGCGGTCGGTATCCATGGCCTGATTTTCTTCCAACGCAAAATGTACTGGCCAAAGTCGGCGATCGGTTTATGCGAACTCGAACCAAGAGAAAAACGCTGCGAACGTGCAGATCGACTGGCACAACGTTTCCGTCTACTTTCCGAACTCAACAATCTCCAACTCATCGACGGCACGACCACGCCACCTCAATCCAGATCACTCAACGAACAGGAACGCGCGTACCTGTTAAGTCAATTGGAAACCAAAGAAAAAGCCAGCTTCGATCAGTTAGCCAAATGGATCGCCAAGTTACCCGACTCGCCCCCTGCTGAAAGCATTCAGTTCAATCTGCAAAAAGGTAAACGTGCCAACATCAAAGGCATGATCACCGATACCCTCATGGCCAAAGCCATCGGCAAAGACTGGCACGAACGTGAAGACCAGGAGAAGAACCAGATCGTCCGCTTACTGCTGGATAC
>JBICHS010000406.1:0-3360 GCA_043101135.1 Phycisphaeraceae bacterium JB051 | reverse complement strand
CGTCAGGTGAACGTGCCCAAGCTCGTCGTCTTCCTCAACAAGGTGGACCTTGTTGAAGACGAAGAACTTCTTGAACTCATCGAAATGGAAGTCCAGGAACTTCTGACCAAGTATGACTTCGAAGAAGATACCCCCATCGTCCGTGGTGCTGCTTTCCCCGCATTGCAGGCTCCTGCCGATGAAACCGCCAACAAGTGCATCGGCGACCTCATGGACGCCATCGACACCTGGATCCCCGAACCCCAGCGTGAAACCGACAAGCCCTTCCTGATGTCCATCGAAGACGTCTTCTCCATTAAGGGTCGTGGTACCGTCGGTACCGGTCGTATCGAACGTGGTGTGGTCAAGGTTGGCGACGAAGTCGAAATCGTCGGTCTCCGCGACACCCGCAAGACCACCATCACCGGTGTTGAAATGTTCAACAAGACCATGGACTCCGGCCAGGCCGGTGACAACTGCGGTTGTCTGCTTCGTGGTGTTGAAAAGGACGAACTGGAACGTGGTCAGGTCCTGGCTAAGCCCGGCACCATCACCCCGCATCACCAGTTCGAAGCTGAAGTCTACGTGCTGACCAAGGAAGAAGGCGGTCGTCACAGCCCGTTCTTCTCCGGTTACAAGCCGCAGTTCTACTTCCGCACGACCGACGTGACCGGTTCGATCAAGCTTCTGGGCGGTGCCGAAATGTGTATGCCCGGCGACAACATCGCTGTCGAAGTCGAACTCGGCAAGCCGATCGCTATGGAAGAACAGAGCCGCTTCGCTGTCCGTGAAGGTGGTCGTACCGTTGGTTCTGGTGTTGTCACCAAGATCATTGCCTAAATTTGTATTTCAAGTCCCAGTCAGCGGTCAGATTGGTGGGCAGGCTGCCTGAGCAGTTTGCACAACTGACCGCCGACTGGTGACTGTTTTTTAACGCTTGATGAAGCGTGAATTGGAGATGAAGCGATGGCCAAGAAAAAAGGCGACGCCGTCGAATACGTCTGGCTGCAATGCACCGAATGTGGTGATTTGAACTACCGCACCCCGGTCAATGTCAAGGGTGGTATCGCAGAAAAGCTTAAAGCTGGTCTGAAGAAATACTCCCCGCGTCTGCGTAAGCACACGCTGCACAAAATCAAGCGCAAGTAAACCATGGACGCTCACCTTGATGGTGGGCGTCTGGTCAGTTGTCCTGTCTTTTATCACGACATCCGACCAGACGCCTGCACCGCAGGTGACTTGCGAACTTGATACATTACGCCAGTAGCTCAATTGGCAGAGCAGTTGATTCCAAATCAACAGGTTAGGGGTTCAAGTCCTCTCTGGCGTGTTTTGAAACGGTGCTTTACGTGGGATTGGTGAAATTCCTTTTGTGCATCTATGCATTCCTGCCAAGGCATGACCGTTTGCGATTGTCAGTTTAACAGGGCGATCATTAGAGGTCAGGGCATCATGCGTTGACGCGGTGGATAGTCAATGCTGTGAGAAATAGCTGCGACACTGCGTGTCGCTGATTGCTTAAGCCGATTGATCGCCTCACGAGAAGACGGGAAGCAATCATCATGGCATTGACCATCAAAAAACCCGGGCAGGGATACTGGACGCGCATGCTCAGCGCTATCGGCGCAGGCATCATGCTCTTGGCCTGCCTGGCCTGGCTGTGGGGTGAACTCTCATCCGCTTTCACCGAAGATTCAACCCGAACCACCGTGCAGGCCGTCGTCGCCTGTCTCATTGTGCTCGGCGGTGGGGGCATCTTCTACTGGGTGATGAACAAAGACAAAGTCGTCGACTTCTTCATCGCTACCGAGTCCGAAATGCGTAAGGTTAACTGGCCGACCAAGAAAGAACTTGTCGGGTCCACCTGGGTGGTCATCCTCGGCACGTTGTTCCTGGCTGTCCTGCTCGTCGCAATCAACCTGTTCTTCGCATGGTTCTTCAGCGACAGTGTCCTGGGCATCCTGCATACCGGTGCTTGATCCGGCTATCGCATACGCCAACCCACACACAAACAAACCCCACGCAGCAACGCACATTGCATTGAGGATCAAACATGACCGAAGATCAGGATAATCTCCAGCAAGAAGAAACCGAAACCCAGGATCAGGCTCCGGAAGCAACCGAAGCCCCGGAATCACAGGCGCCGGCTTCTCCCGAAGAAGAACCCATGATCACGCCCGGCATGAACTGGTTCGTGCTCCGTGTTGCCTCCAATAAAGAAGACTCCGTCAAGGAAACCCTTCTCCGCAAGATCAAAATCGAAGGTCTTGTCCACTTGGTCAATCGCATCCTCGTTCCCACCGAAAAGCAAAAGACCATCAAGGCTGGCAAGCAAAAGATTCTCGAAAAGAAACTTTACCCCGGCTACGTCTTTGTTGAAATGCGCCTCGAAGATGACGGCCGCATTCCTCAGGACGTCTTCTTCTTGATCAAGGAAACCACCGGCGTGGGTGACTTCATCGGCACCGCAGGTCGTCCTGCTCCCATGTCCGTTCCTGAAATCGAAAAGATGCTCCAGGCTTCCAAACCTGCAGAACAGCAGCCTGAAGTCAAGATGGAATTCCAGAAGGGCGATCAGATCAAGATCAAGGAAGGCCCGTTCGAAAACATGGAAGGCACTGTCGACAAGATCCTCCCCGACCAGGGCAAGGTCCGCGTGATCGTCATGATCTTCGGCCGTGCAACCCCCGTCGAACTCGAATACTGGCTCATCGAAAAAGTCGAAGAGTAAGCCCCCCGGACCCCCGGAAGCTTTCCCCCGAGAATATCGCAAGTTTCCTGACCAAAACGAACTCGCGACACAACCCAGGGCCTGGAACTAAAGCCCTGGGACTTCAGTCCCAGGGGTGCCTTGAAAACAAAACGAAACTCAAAGACCCAGACTTGCCCGTCTGGGTTTTTTATTGAGAATAGCCGTATGTCGGAGATACCGATCTCTCCGCACCATGTCTATCGATCCATTCCTCGGGGGGAACCATGCTGATTGTCATTGTCTGTCTATCGAGTTTCTTTGCTGCCAAGTACATCCGTCGTCGTGCCTTTGATGCATTGACTTTGGATCAGGCAATGTTTGTCGTCAATGAATATGCACAGCTGCGAAAATGGGTTCGTCCAATGGTTGTTCTGTATCTACTTTCGTTTTTCGCATTGATGTTTTCAGGCCTTTCATTTTCAGGTCAGACGATTGTTCACTTCACGATTTGGTCACTCGTTGCCATCGTTTTCATTCTCATCCATGCCGTGAAAATGACCAAGCTTGAGATGCCCGCCAACTTCGTGAATCTGTTTCTACTCTCAAGATTCGTCTCACTCGTCGGCACGGCCTTTGCGACCTACCTGTTACTGATGATGGCCCTGAAGGTCGAGTCCGCAGGCTGAGAA
>JBICHS010000405.1:0-2597 GCA_043101135.1 Phycisphaeraceae bacterium JB051 | reverse complement strand
ATCCCCACCCCGGAAGTTGTCTCGGAAGTTTTCACCGCAATCACTCGAAATATCGCCTCCCCCTGAAGTTCGCATTCGAAACTTTCGAGGGTTCGGAGCAGGCGAAGTGAATTGGTCATGCTCATCATATACAGGATTTTGATCATGTCCTTATTGCAACAGATCCACACCGGTAAACGTCAATCACCCCCGCGCATCATTCTTTAAGGCACCGAAGGCATCGGTTAGTCCACCACCGCATCGCAGGCCCCACAACCCATCTTTATCCAAACCGAAGATGGTCTCGACCAGATCGATTGTGCCAGTTTCCCGCTTGTCACCACGTATGACGATGTCATCAATGCCATCGACTCGTTGATCAAAGAACAGCACGAATACCAGACGTTGGTCATCGATTCTCTCGACTGGCTCGAACGCCTGATATGGGATCGTTTGTGCAAGGACTATGGTGTGAACAGCATTGAAAAGGTTGATAACGGTTACGCTCGAGGTTAGACGCATGCCTTGAGGCATTGGCGAGGCTTGCTGGCAGGTTTGGATGTGTTGCGCACCAAACAAAACATGTGCATCATTCTGTTGGCCCACGCCAAGGTCGAAACCTTCTCCGATCCCGAGGTGGGTGCATCTGACCGATTTTCCCCACGTCTGCACAAACATGCCAATGCAGTTCTCACTGAGTGGGCCGATGTGGTGTTGTTTGCGACACGTAAGATCATCACCAAAACTGAAGACGCAGGCTTCAATCGCAATCGCACACTAGCATCTGGTCTGGGTAAGGGTAGTGGCGAGCGCGTGATGCGTTGCTTCGTCAGTCCTGGCTGTATTGCCAAGAATCGTTATAGCTTACCAACGGAACTGCCGTTGTCCTTGTACACCTTGATAGAGGCGATGATGCAGGCCGATATCCCCACGTCCAATCAAACCACCAAACACAAATATTAACCCTCACTTTTATCTCAACCAACGATCAAACCATTCTTCCCTTAATGGAGTAATATCACTATGGCTAATCTCAACGGCTTTAATGCAAATGATGTCGAACCCAACACAGCATTCGAACCGATCCCGGCAGGCAAATACTTGGCAGCGATCGCAGCTTCGGAAACCAAGCAAACTCGGAATGGCGACGGCAGCTACCTTGAACTCACTCTCAGCATTCTGCAAGGTGACTATCAGGGCAGGATGCTATGGGCACGTTTGAATCTGGACAATCCCAACGCCACGGCAGTCAAGATTGCCCGTGGCGATCTGTCTGCCATCTGCCGCGCTGTCAATGTGATGCAGCCTAAGGACAGCACCGATCGTCACAACTTGCCGTTGGTCCTCATTTACTTGCGTATTCTGGGGCCCATTCTCTTGCGCACTTCCACTCAGACATCGACTCTCGGATGCATTCGAGTTTCACGTTGGAATAAGCACCGGGTGCCATTGGACATCTGATGACGTCTGTCAAACATTACTGTACGTATTAGAATTATTGTGGTTTTGATCGTCATTTGGAAGATCGGTTATAGGGAAAACCAGAGGATGCCGATACGGTGTACCTTGTCGGTAAATGACTTTTACTCAGTAAGCGTGAGGAGCGGATGGCGTACGGATTTTTACTTAGCCCCATAAAACAAGTCATCCAGAACTTAATTCATTTTGGTCGACTAAAAAATATGGTTAAAACAGCTTAAGTAGACTAATTACTCGTAAATATCAATCAAGATGTATGGTGATCCATGGCGCCGTGTTCATTTAATTCCCATTGGTTTGTCATAAACACGTGTTCGTTTGAAATGATGACTTGTTTCCCTCCAATATTTATTCAGCATCTTTATCATGCTTTTTTGTTACATTCGCAATCAAAACTGTCAATTCTGAGTGTTTGGTTTCATATTTTGATCTTGGCTTGTGATTTAAATGCTAGACTTCATTTATTTCAATGGCGTCTTCAAGTTCTTTTCTGTCACATAAATGATCGTCATGTGGGGGCGTATTTACAAGAGCATTCAATGAATGTCCATCAAGCAAGTCTTTCATCATTTTTGGGATGCCGATTCCTTTGACAGATTTGTCCATGTCTGTATCTACTAGCAAAACTCTGTAATTTTTACCGTCTCATACAAACACAACTGTGGATTGACCTTGGCCGACATGTAGGAATACAGCCCGTACGAGTATACTTGCATCATTTGGCCACAAACATCACGTGCCACATTACTATTGGACATTGTTTTACCTTTCCGAAGACTGTATTCGATTATGGGCTGTTAGTAGCATTTCAAGCGCGTAATATATTTCGCGTTGTTTTGTCCTGTCCAGAAAATTAGAAAGGACAACAGTTGAGCGATGATCAGTAATAAATTACGTTGCCAGTCCAAATGGCTGGCAATGTCTCCCAAAACGACAATAAATATATTACATTTACGATAGCAATTAGAACAGTAAGAGCTCTGTGAAATGCGTTTAAGGCATTGAATCGGGAAACACAGTTGTTACCACTGCCTTCAGCTTGTTGCAGAGCGATTAAAAATCAAGCGTGGTTGTTCAACTGCGAATTGGCTGATTATTGTAGATTTATATGAATATGGCTAGCAATATCGGCACCTAAA
>JBICHS010000404.1:0-3993 GCA_043101135.1 Phycisphaeraceae bacterium JB051 | reverse complement strand
GGCTGAAAAACGATTGGGTTGGTCGTAGGTTTTCTCGACATTAAAACCCCAGCCACACAGATGAGCCCATGCCTTTTTGGGGATATTGTCGGATGTAAATTGATTGGTCGCAGATTGTGTCTGGGCCTTTAATGAAATGGTCAGACACAGGACCAGCAGGCAACATGTCAGAAGTTTTAATCGCATTGGTTTGTCTTTCATGCTATGGACTAATCGTAAAATGATTGGGTATCAATCGGATAGGGGTTCAGTTAATCGCGCTGTCGATTGGCGGACATGCAGTGTGGGTAACATTTGGTAATGTTGCTCCTTGGGCTTCTGGTTTTTGAGCATTGCAAGCAATAATTGGCAATACCTTTCCCCCAGATCGTCCATGTCCGATTCCACCGTCGTCATCGGTGGGATGCAGTAGCGGCCGTATTTGTTGGCCCCGGTATAACTGACGACGCTCAGGTCGTCTGGAATCTTGATTCCCAATTCATAACACGCGCGGCTGATTCCCTGGGCACCGGTATCCGAGGTGCTGAAAACAGCAGTGAACCTGGGTTTGTTGGGATCAGTGAGAATACGCTTCATCGCGTCGTAGGATTTTTCTCGTGCATCATCAAAGGGTTTGATCTTCGCATCAAGCACCAATGATTCAACCGCGTCAGAGGACAATTGCGTTAACATCTGTTGACGCCAACCATCAAGCCGTTCCTGAATCGTTGTGTCCACCGTTTGGTCAAGCAGGATCAGACAACGCGTATGTCCTAGTGATTGCAGATGTGATACCGCCATTTCACCGACTTGCTCATCAGCGACCGTGACGCTGCAGATACTCGGCAGGTCAACATGATGCGTCATCAGCACGGTCGGCTTCTGAGGCTTGACCAATGCTTTTTGGATGTGTGGCGGGATCGGTTCGGTCGTCGGCATGAGAATGATCGCGTCCTCATCTTCCGACAGACGATTCAGATCAAGCACCTGCATGTTCTCATAATGCTTAAAGTCGAATGACAATTGCATGCGATGACCTGCTTCGACGATCTTGCGGATATTGCCATCCAAACCGGCAGATGGGTACTGCGGGCGGACAATCGCAATGCGTGCAAGCGGCTTGGCCGTAAACTCAGCAACCTGATACCGCTTCTGTCCAGTGGGGCGGTAAATCACACCATCACGACGCAGGTTCGTCAACGCCCGGATGATCGTGGCATGAGATGTTTCATATCGCGAAACCAGCTCGGCAGCGGTGGGGACGTATTCATGAGCATCCAATGCGTTGATGTCCCGACGCAATTGCCGTGTCACCTGATAATGCTTGGTTTGTTGAAGGACTTTGGGCATGATAACTGCTTCATCTCAAAGGCGGTGTTCAAATGACTGACCAATCAAGGCAACATCCAGAAACGATCAAAGCTTCCAGCTTTTTGAACCATGACCCATCAAGCAATTGGATTGGTATGGCAATGCCCTGCAATGCCTCAAACGACAACTGTCTCAAATAGCAGTCCTGGTCACAGATGAGGCTTCTTTTTAGTCTGACTAAAATTAGTCTGACTAAATCATAGGCCGGCATCAACACAGGGTCAACCGTTTGAGAGCCAGTTTTTTACCGGTTAGAGCAGTTCATATCATTACTCTCGATACAGTCTTAGATTTCGTCATTCCCGCAAAGACGGGGGGAGATTCACTGCTCGCATTGCTCTGACGCGGGTGACATTTCAATTATTCAAACATCTCACGTATGGGTTGCATCCTCAAAAGCCGTGTCCCTCCCGGGGCACGGGTTGCCTTGTTGGAAAATCAATTCACACACGAACACTTCAGCAGTGATTGCAGTTGATTAAAAATGAGCCGCGCACGAAGTAAGCGGACGTCTTGGGCATCACTGCAAGGCAACCGCTTACTTCGTGCGCGGCTCTTTATTGCAGATTGTCATTTGTCAGATCGGCCCGACGCAAGCAACCTGCAGCACGTTGAGCAGTATGACTACTTAATCAGCCAGAGATCGGTTCAAGGCTGTGGATTGTACGTCTGTTCGGTCATGCGTTATTGTGACGTTTTGATTTGAACCCATTTGAACGATGATATGCAAGGAGACATGTATGCGTTATTTGGTAGCAATGGTTTTGTGTTTGGCAGTCAGTGGGACATTGCAGGCACAACAGCAGTCACAAACCCCCCAGCAGCGTATTGCTGAGCTTGAAGCTCGCGTTGCCAGTCTAGAAAAACTCATCAAGCCCTTGCTCATCGAACATGAGATCAAACTCCGCAAGGTGACCAAGCGTAATCTTGCCCAGCAGCGTATGCGCAAGGATCTTCAGACCTATACGCAGGAACAAATCAAAGCCTTGGAAGCGCTCTATCAGGAAGCCAACAAAAATCTCAGTGGTGAAGGCAGCAAAGCCAAGTTGATCCAGGTTGTGCAGGACTATGGCAAGTCGAACCGCGCGGGATGTGCTCTGCTTTACCTGGGACAGATCTCCACTGGTGATGAGCAGATCCAGTACTTCCAGCAAGCAATCGACAGTCATGCTGACTGCTACTATGGCAACGGTGTCCAGGTCGGTGCCTATGCACGCCTGCTTCTGGCTGCGCGTTTTGCCGGCGACAAACAGTATCAAAAAGCAGGGCAGCTACTCAAGGAATTGATGGAACTATATCCGCGTAGTCTCGATCACAAAGGTCAGCCACTGGAGTTGAGCATTGATCAAGTCCGCAAGCAGATCGTTGAAGCCCAAAAGCAATAAGTCGATTCGCTAATCTATCAATGATCCGTTTGGAAAAAAACAAACACCGTCACGAGCAACCGTGGCGGTGTTTTTGTTTTTAGAGCAACATGTATAAATAATCGCCTTTTTCCGTCACTCCCGCGCAGGCGGGAGGCCAGTGGAATCTGCAACTTTCTTCTGCATGCCACTGGATTCCCGCCTGCGCGGGAATGACGAATCAGATTTCTGTATGGCGATTAATGACGCATACTGCTCTAGCACTGATGACGTTTTAACTCGTCATGCATGTCACGTCCTGTTGCAACCACAAAATCCGTGTCCCTCCCGGGGCACGGGTTGCCTTGTGAAATCATTTGTCAGATCGGCTCGACACGAGCCAGCTCGCGAAGGCAATGTGTCATGTAACGGCATCAAACCATCACTGCGGCATGGTACACAGCACGCCACCTTCGGGTTGGGTGAAGCTGTTGGCAGCGGGTTGGACCATCTGGATGTTGCTCAGCAGGGCACTGCCGATGGGGCTGCCGGTGATGCCTTGTTCCTGTGACCAGTTCCAGAAATTCCAGGTGCGTGGCAGGTAAACACCATTGACACTCACGTAGTTGTCATAGGTGATGGCATGGGGATTTTCTTCGGCTTTTTCCAGTGATTTGTCATACGTGACGATGTAGGCCATCCCGCGCAGCCAGCGACTGTTGGGATCGACATAAACGACATACCAGTCATCAGGACTGTCACCAACACCAGCATTGAATGTGAGTTTGGCTGCAGGCAGACTTTGGCCTGCGATGAAAGGTTGGGCACCGAGATTTTTCAGATGCGTGCCTTTGTCACCGAGTTTAAATGGGGCAGCCAGGAAGTAGGACCACGTCAATGCATCAAACCGCGGGCGGTCCACCGGGGCATTGGCGGGGGACATCCAGACGTTGGTCCCGTCGTAGACGAGGATCGTGCCGTTGTTAAGGGTCAGACGAACTTTACCTGCAGCCTTGTCGGTGAGCAGCTTGCCGACGAGTCGAACTTTGCCACCGAAGTTCAGTTGGATATCAGCTTGAATGCAGTGTTTACTTCCCCAACGCCAACCACCGTGCGCGGTGTACACGGCTCGCGCCAACGCGACATAGCTAGGCCCTTTGTCGACGGTGACCATCTGCGTGGTTTGCGGTTGGGCGGTGGGCATCATCGGCGTGGTGTTGGAGGCATCCGGTTCTTCGACCACAATCTGCGGCTTGGGTGTCGGGGTGACCGGTTCAGAGGGCGTGTCATTGATCATGCC
>JBICHS010000403.1:0-5185 GCA_043101135.1 Phycisphaeraceae bacterium JB051 | reverse complement strand
TGCTCGAAGCGATGCAGGAACACCAGGTCACTGCTGCGGGCTATCGCCATGCCTTGCCTCAGCCGTTTTTCGTGTTGGCTACGCAGAACCCCATCGAACAGGAAGGCACGTACCCATTACCTGAAGCGCAGCTTGACCGTTTCATGTTCATGATCCAGGTGGACTATCCCTCTGCGACGGAGGAAATGGAAATCGTCCGCCGGACAACGATGCGAACGAAGGTTGCTGTGGAGCATGTGCTTGATGCGGATCAGGTGCTCAAGATTCAGGACCTTGTGCGCGACATCCCGGTGGCAGATCACGTGATTCAGTACACGCTGAGTCTGGTGCGAGCCACACGTGCCCCCAAGCGTGGGGTGGATGACCATCGCCCGCCGTTTGTGCAGCAGTATGTTTCCTGGGGTGCAGGCCCGCGTGCATCGCAAAACCTGATCATGGCAGGCAAGGCGCGAGCCGTGCTCGATGGTCGCACGCATGTCACGGTTGATGACATTGCCAAGGTCGCGCATCCTGTTTTGCGACACCGCCTGATGACCAACTTCAACGCACAGGCGGATGGCATCACCACCGACGACGTGATTGATCGTCTGCTTGATTCGGTGAAGCTCGATGATCAGATCAAAGACCCGACGATGGCATCGGTGATCCGCTAATCTTCCTGAGGTTGATATTCATGTCGTTGTTGCGATTCGTTGTTTTACCCCTGTTATTGATGAGTCTCCTGATGCAGCCATTGGCAGCGCAAAGCATGGACGTCTCGGTTTGTCGTTTCAAAGATGACAAGCCCGCAGCGATCAGTCTGACGTTTGATGATGGATTGCTTGATGCGTACACCGTCGTCAAACCGTTACTTACTGAGTATGGCTACAAGGGCACGTTCTACGTTGTCACCAGTTGGGCGGATAATGCTGATAAAAACACGCGCCCGGATCGCAAGTTCATGAGCTGGGATCAGGTCAAAGCGATGGCCGATGCCGGTCATGAGATCGGCAACCATTCCGTGAAGCATTACCAACTCGCCAAAGCCAAGAGCATGGACGATGTGCTTTACGAAATCACTCACCCGCTTGGCATCTTCAAAGACAAGATCGGTATCACGCCGCAAACGTTCTGCTATCCCGGCAACTCGCGCAACGATCAGATTGTCCAAATCGCTCACGAGCATCATCTCTATTCCACGTGTTTCGGCAGGCAGATGTTTGGTGGCGAGAACTATACGCATCAGAAAACGGTCGAATGGGTCAACCGCACGATTGAGAATAAACAATGGTCGGTTGCCATGATCCACGCCATTTTGCAGGGCTATGGTTGGGCCCCGTTCCCCAATGACGAAAAAGACTTCGTCGCAGTGCTTGATCTACTTAAGCAACATGATGACGAACTCTGGATTGATACGTTTGTGAATGTGAGTAAGTATGTAAAACTACGTGATGCATCGTCGTTGCAATGGATCGAGCAAGACAAAATACTGATGCTCAAAACTGAGCTTGATAGCAAAGTATATGACCAACCCTTGACGGTGAAGATCAGCAAAGACGGTCAATCGCGTTATGTCCAGATGCTTGCCAACACCCCGATCACGCTCCAGTAAGAAGGATCGCCATGCCCGCCGTTGAATCCTATCTTGACCCGCAAACGCTTGCCTCGATTGGCTCGCATCCATTACGTGCGCGCATGATCGTCGAAGGCATCATGAACGGTCAGCATCGCTCGCCTTACCAGGGCTTTTCCATTGAGTTTGCTCAGCACCGCCAATACGCACCGGGCGATGACATTCGCCACCTGGATTGGAAAGTCTTCGGGCGCACCGACAAGCTCTACCTCAAACAGTATCAGCAGGAAACCAACCTGGAATTGGTCATCGCGCTGGACCGCAGTGGCTCGATGAACTTTGCATCCAACGAAAAAACCAATTGGCGGAAATATGACTACGGTGCCTGTCTTGCAGTCGCGCTGAGTTATTTGGCGTTACAACAACAGGACCGCGTGGGCTTGCAGCTTTTTGATGAGCATGTCCGTGATGCAACCCGTCAATCCAACACGCATGAACATTGGCGGTCGATCGTCGACATTCTCGCGCATCAGGAGTTCGGTGACACCACGCAGGCTGAGGAAGCAGAAGGTCATGGCACGGACCTGAATCGCGTGTTTGACGAAATCCTCTCCCGTCAGCATCAACGCAGTCTCATCGTTTTGATCAGTGATCTGTTTGATGATCTGGACATGCTTCAACAAGCTTTGGCAAAGGCGGCACACCGGCGCTTTGACGTGATCGTGCTTCAAATCCTCGACCCCGCGGAAGTCACCTTCCCCTATCGAAGCATGGCAGACTTCGTCGGACTTGAAGGACAGGGCAAACTCACCGTGCACCCCAATGCCATCCGTAAGGCGTATCTCGAAGCGTTCAACGAACACTTAAACCAAATACAAACCATCACGCGAAAGTTCCGCTTCGACTACCTGAAAATGAACACCAGCCAACCGCTGGGCCCGGCGCTGAGTCACTTTTTGGCAAGACGAAACGCCTCGGTCGCAAGGCAGGCAGCAAGACGTTAAAGACAAGTAACCACAGATGAACACAGACCCCGGAAGTAAACACAGATATCCGAGACAGATAAAGTTTGAGCACCAAATGTCAATCTGGTGCAGGTTTTGTAATCAAACCTTGAACCTGCACCGCATTCACATGCGGTGCTCCATGTTCTGTTTTTCTTATCTGTGTTTACTTCCGGGGTCTGTGTTCATCTGTGGCTAAAAATCAGAGCGCCGGAGTTAACCGATATCACCATGACACCCATCCTCGCCCAAACCAGTTCACTGTTTACCGCGCCGGTTATCGCTGGCGCGGCAGTGGCGGCGGTGTCGATCCCGGTGATCATTCACCTGCTTTGGCGCGTCAAGCGTCAGCGTCAGGTGTGGGCTGCGATGCGCTTCCTGCAGGTTGCTATCAAGAAACAGAAAAATAAACTCCGCCTTGAACATCTGCTACTGCTCTTAACACGATGTCTCATGTTGCTGTTACTGGGACTTGGTTTGGCAGGGCCCGTGGGGCAGGGGCTTAGCCAACTCTTTGTCGGGCATTCTGGTCGCAAGCTCGTGCATCTGGTCATCGACGACACCCTTACCAGCCAGGCCCAACTCCGAGCAGGTGTGAACCGGTCACGTTTGGATGAACTCAAAGAGCAAGCCAGCAAACTCATTGACCAAATGGGCGAGGAAGATCACCTTGCGATCTGGCGCAGCGCCAAGGCTGCAGCGCCCATGTATGGCCCGGGGTTGGTTAACGCAGTTCAAGCCAGGCAGATTCTCGATAGCATCCAGTCACGACATACAGCCAGTGATTTACCTGCAGTGCTTGCCAACATTCAGGCGCAGCTTGATGATGCGACCTACTCAGCTTACGAACAGACCGTTGTCATTCTCAGTGACTTTTCGCATGGTTCACTGGGACAGCAGTCGCATCAATCCTTCGACAAACTTGCCCGACAGGCGACGGTGAGTTTGGCAAAGCCCGCGATCTCTGCAGCGAATATGCAGATCGTCAAACTCCAACCGCGACGCAGCCAGATGCTCCGGCCGTTGACGGGCTCTTTGGCAGTGATGCTTGATGTATCGCTGTCACGTGAAGGCAAGATTGATCAGCCTGCGGTGTGCACCATCGGACTCTTTGTGGATGGCAAGCAGGTTGCCAGTCGTCAGCATCAGTGGACCGCCGGTCAATCGCAGGCGACGGTGCAGATGGATTTGTCGTGGGATGAGTCGGCTGCGTCGTTCCCGTTTATCTTGCCGATTGAAGCAAGACTCACAGCAGAGCCGGTGCATAATCGACTCACTGCCGATGACCGTCAGTTTACGCAGGTTCAGTTGCGTGAGGAATTGAAAATCGCGTTGGTCGATGACGGTAGCAGCAGCGGTGATGCCAAGGGCTTTACACCAGCTCAATGGTTGACGTTTGCGTTGTCACCTGCACAGAACAATCTCAACGTTATGCCGATTTCACCCGGCGCCTTGACCGGCGAGGTGTTATCGACAGTGGATGTGTGCATGTTGCTTCGACCGGATCAGATCAGTGGCCCGCAGCTTGAGGCCGTTGAACAATGGACCCGCGCAGGTGGGTTGCTGTGGGTGTTTACGCCCGCAGTTGGGGAGAAGGCAGGCTTGCCGGTCTGGGCGTTGAACTTGGCGCAGAAGCTTGAATTGCCTGTGAAAATGGATGTCAAAGTCCTCGAAGGGGATTGGGCTTTGACGCAGGAGTCGCGGCCGCCTGATGCATTGGGTTTACTCGGTGCCGATTGGCAGGCATTGCTGCGCCCGGTTCGTGTTCTGCAGATGCTCGGACTCTTTGCGCCGCTTGGCAATGACAGCAATGCCCAGGCATGGTTGCGACTCAATGATGAAGCACAGTCCCCAGTGCTGGTGAGTCAGCAGGTCGATGACGGCTTTGTGCTCTTCAGCGCACTAGCATTGAATCCGCAGTGGTCGAACCTGCAGACGCGGCCGTTGTTTGTCCCATTGTTACATGAGTCGATCGCGTCTTTGACTTCGCAGAGTGCATCGCGCCGGTTACTCTCGTTCACACCGGGAACCAAGCCGGAACTTGCCAAACGTTTTGCGAGTACTGATTCTTCCGGGGGGATGCTGGTTGGGCCCAAACGCATGAGCTTGCAGGTGGGTCCGACGGGGCGGTTGATCCCGACGCAGCCTTTGGATGAGCCAGGGGTGTATCGCAGTCGAACGCAGCCTTCACGGAACGTGGTGTTGATTAATGTTGATGCAACGGATGGTTCGTTGGTGATGACCGATGAACACGCAGTGCGTCAGTTGCTCTTTGAATCGACAGGCAATGGTCAATCCGTTGACCCACTGCATTGGCTTGATCGCGATAACCCCACGTGGGCCGTTTCTGACACGACGGTGAACTCGCAACTGGGTTGGCATCTGCTGTGGCTTGCCATGGCATTACTCATTATTGAGACGATGCTCGCGCGTTGGTTTAGCCATGCATCCACGCAGCAGCGGACCTGGTCAGGTTGGATTTGGCATGGGATTCTCAAGTTGCTTCACCTTGATCACACACACGCCCCACGCATGGGCAAGGGGGGTGTGCGATGAAGGAGACGCTGATCTGGCGTTGGCTCACCGGGGCCGATGGCGGGGATTTGTTATCACTGAGTTGGCTGCATCC
>JBICHS010000402.1:0-2774 GCA_043101135.1 Phycisphaeraceae bacterium JB051 | reverse complement strand
CATCGGCCGAGAATGTCGCGATCAGCCGCCCTTTGAGTGTTATCTCAACAATCCCGATGAAGTCTTCCCTGAAGACCTGCTCACGGAAATCTGGATCCCACTGTATTGAAAATAGGGCATGTTCTGCGATGCCCGGGTTATAAAACCTTGACATGACAAGGGTCGCTGCGGATACTCGGTTTGGGTGAAAACTTAATTCCGGGGCCGATCATGTCGCGATCTCTGCTGATCACAATCTTGGTGTTCTACTCGTTGGGCGCACCACTCATTGCTGATGACGATCCAAACATTACGCAAGCTTTGCAAAAACAGGCGATTGATCACCTGACGGCCAAGCAGCTTTTCGATTTAGCCAAGAAGCATCTGCGTGAAGACAACCTGGCTGAAGGTTGGCGGGCGATCGACCTGGCTCATGAGCGTGATCCTGAAAATCGGGCGATCACCAGCCTGTACAAAAAAACCAATGTCCAACGCTATCGCGAGATTGGCCAGCTTTGGCGGATAGCTGTGCAGGCCGACACGGACAAGGATGCGCAGGTGTGCATTGCCAAACTCACCGCGCTGCTTGAGCTCTTGCCAACGCATGGCCGGGCGCGTGCGATGTTAAGCAAGTATCAGAACGCACCCCCACCGCCTGCCACCAGCAGCTACATCCCACCAAGCCCCAGTAAACCCGAGCCGAAGCCGGAAAGCAAAACACCCAGTCGCGTGACGCTGACCAAACCCCTGGCGACAACAAGTGGGCGCACGATAACCAATAGCCTGCAAATCCAACTCACCCGCATCGAGCCCGGGCAGTTCATCATGGGCAGCCCCGTCTCCAATGAGCAGCTCATCGAACGCTTCACCTTCACCGGCAACAGTGCAGAAGACGAGTTCCCCGCCCACAAGGTTCGCATCACCAAACCTTTTTTCATGGCTACAACCCATGTCACCCGCAAACAGTTTGCAGCCTTTATCAAAGACACCAGCTATCAGACCACCGCTGAAAAAGCAGGCTTTGGTTATGGCATGACGCAAACCGAGGTCTGGGGCAAGAAGTCAGGTCTCACCTGGCATCACCCCGGATATAAGCAAGCGGATGACCACCCGGTTGTGTGCGTGAGTTATTACGATGCGATGGCTTTTTGCCAATGGCTTAGTCAGCGCGAAAAGCGCAGTTACAACCTGCCCACTGAAGCACAATGGGAGTACGCCTGCCGAGCCGGGACAACCAGTATCTTCTGGTGGGGTGATGACATGAACGGCGCTCAGGGCAAAGAGAATCTCCACGACGGTAGTTATGATGACTGGTATGCCACCCTGATCCCCAACCGTTTCAAACGATGGCTTTACTGGGAAGACGGCTATGCTCAGACGTCACCGGTTGGGCACTATCAGGCCAACCCGTGGGGGCTATACGACATGCTTGGCAATGCCAACCAATGGGTCCGCGATTGGTACGGCCCGTATGACAAGAACCCGCAAACCAACCCGATCGGCCCGGATCGCGCGGGCTTTCGCATCTTCCGTGGCGGTGGCTGGTTCCCCCTGCCACACTACGCCCGCGCCTCCAAACGCAACAAAGTCGATGGCTCCTTCACCAGCAACTGCCTGGGCTTCCGCATCGTGCTCGAAGCGGATTAGTGCTGCATGTCAAACGAGATAACATATTTGAACCCCCGCTTAAAAAGATCGGTGAGACAGACATAGCCGAGTCATCCTGGCTCGGTTGCCTTGGCATGATGCATTCAACAAACACCAAGAAATGAGCATTCGGATCAAATCTGATGCGAGGCTTGAAGCAAAAAGAGCGATTCATTTGACCCCATCCGGACCGACACGGTTCGGCTCACGAAGGCATTGACGGTTGCAACATCTCAGAAGCATTGCCTTCCAACTTGAAGACCGTGAACACCGATCACCCTTTTGACTGCATTTCAAATTGGATGATTCATGGCGTTCTGGATGGCACGTTGTTGGGCTTTGACGGGACCGGCGCAAACAATGTTCACACCCTTGATCCCTGCCACGCCTTTGACGGTTCCCTGCTTGACGTTGAAGAGTTCACAGATCCGTTGAACATCATTCACAAACGCCTCATCCACCTGCCCGTGGGTCCGTTGGACTTGCCCATCGGTGATGGTGAGGATGAACTGATATTGACGTTTGAAGTTAATCGCGATCAGGATCACCAATCCCAGGATGATTGCTGTGAGAATCAGAACAGTGTTCATTGCTTGATTGTGCAAGCTCTCCATGTTGCGGTCAAGTCGTTGCTCGGTTGTTCTGCTTGGTGTTCGTCGCCGTGTTCAAGGCATTTTTTGCCACAGATGAACACAGATAAAGGCATGGAACCCCTCAAGCGATTGTTTTGAAAATCGGTATGTGTTTGGCGGGTTTTTAAAATCCTTTGTCCGTCTCAATTCAGCAAGACAATATCTCGTGCAAACCTGCCAAGTCGTAATGATAAACGCCTGATTGATTACTTGGCGGCTCTGCGTCTTGAGCGAAGCGGGCGTGAAAATGGTTTTAACCAAGGGTTTGAGCAGACTAGATAAACAGGCTCTCTTGGCATCCTCAATATTCAAAGCACAAGCCGCCAGATTCACATCAATCATCCAGCAGCTTGTGATTATGAGCGAACAAGGTGTTCAAGAGCGAGACATCAATGTTTAAAACGGCCGTTGCATCACAGTGTGAAGCTCATGGTTTTCATGCCTTGGCATCTGTGTTCATCTGTGTGTATCTGTGGCAAAAAATGCCTTGAACACGGCGAACACAATAAGCCAATA
>JBICHS010000401.1:0-2621 GCA_043101135.1 Phycisphaeraceae bacterium JB051 | reverse complement strand
TTCAGGATTACTTGTCACTAGGTTGGGGCCACCGATGGTGAAGCTGCCACTACCGGAGCCACCATCGGAGATCACGCTGCTGCCACCACCGACGTTGTTGCCGTCGGGGATTGTTACGTCACCTGAACCTGTGTTATTAATAGTTACACTGGCATTAAAAGTCAGATTGCCCGATGACACATCAATCACCAAAGTCGTTCCTGAAATTGTTTGATCATACAAAGAATCAATCACACCACTGAAACTAACATCAAAACCATCAGTATAAATTGCGGTATCACCGCCCATGTACATTTCATTGAATTGAATCTCACCTTGTGCTTCAATCGTTAAATCAGCATAGGGTGAAGATATCACGGTTGTACTTGTGATTTCGTTGGCATGAATCACAAACTCGCCACCCGTCGTTGAATCACCAAGAAATGTAATATTGTCCAACACCAGATTTCCGGGATGAGCATTTATGGCGATATCTGTCACGCCAGTAAGGGTGATATTGTTGAGATTAAAGACACCATCCACATCACCGGTCAGATCGATATCAAAAAACGATGCAATATCGTCAGCATGCAAAGTCAATTGATCATCGCCAAGTCCATTGATTGATACTGACTCAAAGACAAGCAAGCTGCTTTCAAGCGTGATCGTCTCCCCCGCCAACGCTTGATCGAATTCAATGACATCTTCACCCACGGTATTGTTAGCTGCCTGCACGGCTTCGCGGAGGGTGATTTCGCCGTCGTTGCCGGGGGTGGCGATGAGGGCGGCGATGCTGGAGGTGTCGCCGTCGATGAGATCGGCTGTGCCGGTGACGGTGACCGTACTGAGCAGCATACGACTTTCCAACGGCTCGCAGATCGGGCCGTGGCGTTGTGTCATTCGTGACACATGACCACGATTGGAACGCAGGGACAGCTTATGCTTGAGGCGCTTGGCCAGGGCGTGGGCTTTGGAACGGATGGACATTTTCGGATTCCCGGAATAAATCAGTGTACGACTGTTCTCCATGATACTCTGATCCATCTGAATGACAAGTCGGAAAATGAGTTAAATCCAGTATTAAGCAGAAACAAAGCCAATCCCTTACAAAAAACTCGCTTAGTCTTTTTTGCTTAATTGCGGCAAATCACTATCATGGCGTACCGTTTTTAAGAGAAAACGGTTTTTTGTAACACAATCCGCCTAACCCTCAATTTTTGAAGGAAATCTCCCATGCCCAAACGCGCAAAAATCTCCGTCGTCGGTGCCGGTGGCAACGTTGGTGCCTCCGTCGCACTCTGGTCTGCCAACAAGGAACTGGGCGACATTGTCGCCATCGACCTCAAGCGTGATGACATGCTTCCCGTCGAAGGTCGTATGCTCGACCTGGCCCAGGCCGGCCCGATGGAACTGTTCGACTCCAACATCGTTGCAACTGATGACTTTTCCAAGATGGAAGGTTCGGACGTCGTGGTTGTCACCGCTGGTATCCCCCGCAAGCCGGGCATGAGCCGCGATGACCTCATCGGCACCAACGTGAAGATCGTCAAGTCCGTCAGCGACAACATCAAAAAGTATGCTCCGGACAGCATCGTGATCCTCGTCTCCAACCCGCTGGACGCCATGGTGTACACCGCGTGGAAGGCCACCGGCTTCCCCACCAACCGCATCATCGGTCAGGCCGGCTGTCTTGACGTTGCCCGTTTCAAGACCTTCATTGCTATGGAAACCGGCTTCAGCGTTGCTGACATCAACGCCCTTCTGCTCGGTGGTCACGGCGACGACATGGTTCCGCTGCCGCGCTTCACCAACATCGCTGGCATCCCTGTCACCGAATTCATCAGCGAAGAACGTCTGGGCGAACTCGTCCAGCGTGCCAAGGTTGGTGGTGGTGAAATCGTCAAGAAGATGGGCACCTCCGGCTACATCGCTCCTGCTTCGGGTACCGTCCAGATGGTCGAAGCCATCATCAAGGACAAGAAGCGCATCCTCCCCTGTGCTGCTTACTGTGACAGCGAATACGGCGTCGGCGGTTACTTCGTCGGTGTCCCCGCTGTGCTCGGTAAAGATGGCGTCGAAAAAATCATCGAAGTCAATCTCACCGCAGAAGAAAAAGCACTCATGGACGAATCTGCAAGCCACGTCAAGGACCTGGTCGACGTTGTCAAAAACCTCGTCCCGGAACTGGCATAACTGATTAACCTCAGTTAAACCGACATATAAAACAGACGTCTGTCCCATACAGGCGTCTGTTTTTTTATGCGCGTCAAGACAATTCGACGATGCCTCACAAATCCAGACTGTCGTCAGACTTCTCTGAATAGGGTGGCGTGTCCATGATGAACTTGACCTGTTCGTTGGAGAGTTGATACACCAGCATGGTTTTGTTGATCACGCGATCCGGCTCGCGCACGCGCAGGTGGGCACAGATTCGAGCAAGCCGCAGACGCAGCCACATCCATTGTTCATGGGAAAGTTCTGGTAAACCATGTGCGTGATGACCGCTGTGATTTTCAGGCATTTTCAGAAGTCCGGTCGCAAAGTAGTCTCGCAATCGCTGGTAGTCCTGCTCCATCTGCTTCGTCCAATCACGGGGCAGAATCGCAGGCGTGGCACCGGAGATGTAATTGCTGCTGATGACA
>JBICHS010000400.1:0-8713 GCA_043101135.1 Phycisphaeraceae bacterium JB051 | reverse complement strand
GCATGCAACTGAACAATGCTCAGAAATCCCCGGGCCTCAAGCCGGTCTTGGAAGACCTCTTTGCCAAGCGCAAACGCGTGTTGTGATTTTGCGTTGCTACTTCAAATGATCTGATACTTGTTTGGCCTAATTCGCATCATTGCTAATCCATCAAGGCATTTTTTACCACAGAGCTCAGAGAGAGCACAGAGCATCAAGATTGATTGATGTTTTCAAACGATGTGCACGGACTTGAATTTCCCTCCGTGTGCTCTGTGATCTCTGTGGTAAAAGAATGCCTTGTTGTCTTGATCATCCTATTTCACTGTGAAAAAAAATCCTTGAGCGCAGTTCCATGTTCGTCTTGGTATCGCCCCCTGAGTCATCCTGTCGATGGGCGCATCCTTTGCGCTTTTGGTGCTTGTCTTGCGCAACTTAAGCCGACGCGCAGAAATGAGCAGGTGGTGCGCAAAGTCGGTTGGGGCATATCTGTTGGGCTTGTAAGTGCCTGTTTTTATAGGGTCTAAGCGGTTTGGGAGGTTTTTTTAAGCGTCTGTTTTGACGTTTGGTACAGCACTTGCCATAGGTTCTGTGGACGCCACTGCGCCCGAATTGACTTTTTAGGAGACTGATCCGTGACCAAACGCCTGATTGATTTGATGCAGCAAGCCAACGATCCCCAAGTCGGACAGGGCATTCTGCGTATGGCTCGCCTGGCGGTGACCGCTCATTTCTTTGAGCAGTCTTATCGTGAAAGCCAGGCTGAACCTTTGCTGCGTCTGGTTGGTACCGATCATGATCCCCAACCCGCCAAGACGTATCCAATCCACAAGTATCAGCAGGACGATCAGGCCAGCGAACTTCGCAAGATGGTTGAGGAGGAACAATCATGAATTATGGTTTGTACCTTTCGGCATCAGGCGTCCTGTCCAACACCTATCGTCAGGATGTCTATGCTAACAACTTGGCCAACGCTCAGACCGTTGGTTTTAAGGTTGATGTTCCGAGCATCAAGCAGCGCGATCCCGAGTCCATCGAGGATGATCTTGGTTACATGGTTTCCAAGGACATGCTCGATCGACTCGGTGGCGGTGTTTTAGCCGGTACACAGTGGACGCATCATGACCGTTCACAGTTCAAGCAAACCGACAACCCATTCGATCTGGCATTGGATGCTGAGCAGACCTACTTTGCGGTTCAGGTTCCCGACAAGCAGGGCAATCTGAATGTCGAGCTCACCCGTGACGGCCGTTTTACCCGTGATTCACAGGGTTTTCTGGCAACGGTCACCGGTGGTCACAAGGTTTTGGGTGTGGGCGATGCCCCGATCCAGCTGCCTGCTGACGGTGATGTAATGGTGCAGAGTAATGGTCAGATTCTCGTCAACGGCGAAGAAGTCGGCCGCCTGCAGGTTACCGGCGTCCAGGATGCCAACAAGTTGACCAAGCGTGGCCAAAACCTTTTTGCCATGCCTTCGGACATTGAAGATTTTCGTCAGTTGCCCGACCGTGTCGCCATCTTGCAGGGCTTCACCGAGCAGTCATCCGTCGACCCGATCAAGACGTTGATGCAGCTCACCGAAGCGACCAAGACTGCCAACGGCAACGCCAACATGATTAAGTACCAGGACCAACTTCTCGACCGTGCCATTAACACACTCGGTCGTGTTTGATAGATAGAGGATTTTGACCATGGCCATCGCCGCACTCCATTCAGCATCCTCGGGCCTTTCGGCTCTGTCGACGAGCATTGACGTGATCGCCAATAATCTGGCGAACTCGAATAATGCTGGTTTTAAGGCATCCCGCGCTAACTTCGAAGACCTGCTCTACGAAGAAAAGATGCAGCCGGGTGTCGAAAATGAAAATGGTGATCAGCGTCCCGCAGGCCTTTATGTCGGTTTGGGCACGCGTGTGAGCAACACGCAGATCGACTTTAAAACCGGTAGCCCGCAGCAGACCGATCGCCCCCTCGATGTCATGGTCAACGGCAACGGCTTCTTCCAGGTCAATATCACCCGTGGTGAAGAAACCACCGCCTACACCCGTAGCGGCAACTTCTTCATCAACTCCGAAGGTGACCTGGTGCTGGGTAACTCCAATGGCCCGCGTCTTGAGCCAAACATCAACATCCCCGCGGATGCCGAAGACGTGACCATCAGTGAAGACGGCGTGGTCTATGTTGCGATTCCCGGTGAAGCGGAGTTGCAGGAAGTCGGCCAGTTTGAAGTGGCCAACTTCATCAATCCCCACGGTCTGAAGCAGATCGGTGGGAACTTGTATCTCGAATCCGACGCTTCAGGCCCGCCGACCGTCGGCCCGCCCAACAGCGATAACTTCGGCACGCTGATCCAGGGTTCGCTCGAAGCTTCCAACGTCGATCCCGTTGTTGAACTCGTCGAACTGATCAAGGCTCAGCGCGCTTTTGAAATGAACTCACAGACCATCCAGGCTGCCGACTCCACGCTTGAAGTCATCAGCAACCTCAGAAGGTTCTAAGCCCCCGCAAGTAATGGGTTGAAGTAAGAACATGTAACGGAAAGTACACAAAACAAGGTATAAAACCATGAAACGCAACGCAGACAACAACACGATCAACCACTGCTTCGCAGCCATTGCGATGTTGGTGCTGGTTGTCTGCTGCCAGGTTTCTGCCTTGGATCGTGTGCAGCTTAAGCCTGTTGCCAGCAGTGATGACAACCTCGTGCAGCTTCGTGAGATCGCCTGGCTGACCGGTGATACGGCTGAAAAACTCGGCGGTTCGATCGTGGTTCAGCTACGTGACAATCAAGCCGATGCCCGTATCAGTCTGGACACCGTGCGTGATCATCTGACCAACATGGGCGTGAACTGGGGTCGGTTTAATCTCAGTGGTGCAACACAGTGTCAGGTCAGCATCGCTTCGGCTCAGGCCAAGCAGACGCCCACAACGGCTGTGGTCACCAACCCACAGACCCGCATTCACGTCACCGATGCCATCACCATCCATGAACATGTCCATCGCTTCCTGCTTGATTACTCCGGCTTGTCCGATCAGGAACTGGTCATCAAGTATTCCAAGGCAGATGAAGCGCAATTGGCCCAGGCAGCCTTGACCGATCGTTTTGAAATCGAAGTCATCGGGACCGCCAAACTCGGTCAGATTCCGATGGTGATCCGTCGCTGGCGTGAGAACACGATGGCAGGTGAATTGCGTGTGACCGCTCATGTTGCTCAGAAAACGCTTGCAGCAGTGGTGGTCCAGAACGTGCGTCGCGGTCAGAGCTTTGGCCCCGCTGATGTGCAGGTTCAGGAAGTTTTGATTGACAGTCAACGGACACCGGTTCGGAAGCTGCGTGACGTGGTGGGACGCGTTGCAGCACGAAATGTCCGTAAAAATCAGGTGCTTTTTGATGACGATGTGCAGTTGCCCGTGATGGTTAACCGCGGTGAACAGATCACCGTGCGTTGCCTGGTCGGGGGCATGGTCATCCGCACCACCGCACGGGCGATGTCTGATGCGGCGATGGGTGAATTGGTTGAGCTGCAGAACCAGCGGTCACGCGAAGCCTTTGTGGCTCGTGTGGTGGGGCCGCGTCAGGCTGTGCTTGAAAACGGTTCGACTCAGGTGAGTCTGGCAGGAGGACAGCGATGAAAAAGATTTTGTGCTTAACAATCTGCATGACACTGCTGGTGAGTGTGAATGAATCTGCCCTGGCGCAGAGTTCTTCGCTTTATGCCAAGCAGTCCAAGCCCGCGATGCCTCAGCCGGTCAAGGGTCCCGATGGTCGTTATGACCGTCTGTCCCCGACGATCGCCCAGGCCAGTTTCTCCGCCGTACCTCTGCCTGAACCGCGTGGCTATGCGTTGCATGACCTGGTGACCATCATCATCCGTGAGTCGATTGAAAACGATATTACTTCGACTACAGAAACCAAAAAGTCCATGTCGGTTGACGGCGCTGTAGCCAGCTTCCCGAGCATCACCAGCATGCTCGAACTGCGTCCACGCACCAGTCCGACGACCAACAACCCGACGGTCGGCCTGGAGTTTGATCGGGACTTTTCCGGTGAAGGTTCTCACAAGCGTACCGACTCATTCACCACGCGTCTGACGTCTCGCATCATCGATATCAAGCCCAACGGCACGCTGGTTCTTGAGGCTCGCAAACGCATTCTTGATGGCAAGGAAGACGTGACGCTGGTGCTCACGGGGACTTGCCGTAAGGAAGATATCACCTCGGACAACACGATTCTTTCGACTCAGATTTATGACCTGTACCTGCGGAAGCAGACTGCTGGTGAGATGAAGAAAGCCTCTGAAAAGGGCGTTTTAACCAAGATTCTGGACACCATTTTTAACTTCTGAACCATGAAACAGACCGCATTACAACTCGTTTTGGCCTTGGCCCTGATCGCAGGGTTGGCTGTACGTGCCTCGGCGGTGCAGGTTCAGGATCTGGTCCGCATCAAGGGTGCTGAAGGCAGCAAACTCGTGGGCATGGGGCTCGTCTTTGGCTTGCCCGGTACGGGTGATGGTGGGAAATTCACCCCGGCGATGCAGTCGCTGGCCCGCGTGATTGAACACCTTGCAGTAGGGGGCGTGACGGCTTCGGATCTGACGAACACCAAGAACGTGGCCATGGTCGCCATGAAGGTGAACGTTCCTGCCAACTGTGTTCGCGAAGGCGATCTCCTGGACGTGCATGAGAGCAGCATCGGTCCTGAAAAGAGCCTTGAAGGCGGCCGTCTGTTTTTAATCCCATTGACTGGCCCGCTTCCGGGTTCGGACATTTTTGCTTACGCAGAAGGCCCGATCAGCGTTGAGAACATCAACCTGCCCAACACCGGTGTGATCAAAAACGGTGCCCAGATGGTGCAGGACATTCGGGCTCAGTACATGGACGATTACGGCCAGGTCACCTTTGTGATTGACGACAAGATTGCTTCATGGCCGACCGCCAGCAATCTGGCCAGCCACATCAACGGCGTGATTACGCTGGATGACGGCCCGGATATCGCCCGTGCGGTGGACCCCAAGAACATCGTCGTGCAGCTGCCCCGTGCAGATCAGAACAATCCCGGTGCGTTCCTGTCTCAGATTCTCACCAGCTACATCGACCCGCCACTGATCGGGACCGGTGCTCGCGTGAAGATCAATGAAGCTGCAGGAACCATCGTCTTTGGTGCCAACGTGCAGATTTCACCGGTCGTCATTTCGACACAGGGTTTGACCATCACCACGGTCACCCCGCCCATCGAACCGACGCCTGAAGTACCTGTGGTTGAAACCAACAACTGGGTTGCGATTGACCCTGAAAAACGTGGTGGCACGAAGTTGGCGGACCTGCTTAACGCGTTGAAGCAACTGCGTGTTGAAGCCAGGGATCGCATTGCCATCGTCAAGGAACTGGACAAAGTCGGTGCTCTGCACGCGGAGTTAATCATCGAGTAACAAGCTATGCAAATGTCAGCGATTTCCAACTTGAGCCTTTCCCAAGCACAGATCACCGATGCTGCCAAGCAGTCGCAGCATGGCGATTTTGCTTCACTGCTCAATCGCCCGGGTACCGGCAAGGCCGCGAATCTTTCGGATGAGCAGAAAAGCGAAATCCGTGATGCCGCCCAGCAGCTGGTCTCCAGCGCGTTGATCCTGCCGATGTTGGCGCAGGTTCGTGAAAGTTCACTCAAAAGTGACTTGTTTCACGGTGGTTTCACGGAAGATGCCTTTGGCAGTCAACTGGATACCGAACTGGCTGACCGCATGGTTGCTAAATCCAATTTCCCGATCGTCGACGCGATTTACCGCAAGATGACCGGTCAAACGGACGCGAAAATTACAGGGAGGCAGGTCAATCTCCATGGATAAACAACTGGAAAAACAACTTAACACGCTCGAACGCAGCCTTCAGGAACTGCTCCAGGCCCATACGTATCTCTCGGACCTGATGGAACAGAAGCGGACGGCGATGCGTGAAGCCAAGCACGAGCAGGTGGGCAATCTCTGCAAGCTGGAAAATGACCAGTTGCGCAAGATCAGCGACATGGAAAAAAATCGCCTGCAACTCGTGGCAGATATCACCTTGTTGGTCGCCCCATCCGCCAAGCAGCCCTTGAAGTTGCTCGAACTCTCGGATCGTCTGCCCGAACCGTGGCGGGGACGCCTGCTGGTTTTCCGTCACCAGTTGGCACAGAAAATGCAGGAAACCCAGTCCAAGACGCAGTCGACCCAGCAGGCCACCATTCAGTTGGTCAAGCATATGACCGGCATGATGCAGAAGGTCACCGCAGCCTGTACCGGCTCCTCGGCGTACTCGGCTCGTGGACAGGCTTCAACCAACAACGCACGGATCAGTACTTTCAGCATGACCGCCTAAGGGCAATGTGAGATAAAACGATGTCACTGAGCAGCGCATTACAAATCGGAAGATCAGGCATTCTGGCCAGCCAGACCGCATTGGAAGTCGCAGGTAACAACCTGGCCAATATCGGTACAGCCGGCTATCACCGCCAGACCGTCTCGCTGAGTACTGCCGGTGGTGATCAGATTTCGCGTTATATCACGCTTGGTCAAGGTGTTACCGTTGATTCGATCACCCGTAACATCTCCGAAGCCCTCGAAGCGCGTATCCGTTCAAGCATCTCCCAGGGCTCAGGCTCCAAGACCGAGGTCGATGTCCTCACGCAGCTTGAAGCCTTGGAAAACGAATTCACCGACGTGGACCTGTCGACGAATCTTTCTGAGTTCTTCGATGCATGGAGTGAGTTGGCCAACACACCTGATGATCCGTCCAAGCGGACATTGGTCGTCCAGCAGGGCGATAAACTCGCATCCTTCGTGCAGGATTTGCGCTCCAACATGATCGATTTGCGCGATCAGGTCGACGAACAACTCCAGGCTGCAGTCGATTCGGCTAACGACATTCTCAATTCGCTGGCTTCGATCAACATGGAAATCGCCCGTGTTGACGGTGGGACCGGCTCGGCCAACGATCTGCGTGATGAACGTGATCTGCTTTTGGCAGAACTCAGCCAATACATGGACATCTCAACCGTCGAACAGAACGATGGCAAGGTCGATGTCTTCGTCGGCTCCATCCCGCTGATCCTCAACGGTACCAACCGTGGCATCGAACTGGAAAAAACCGAAGTCGGTGATGACATTGAGATGCAGCTGGTTCTGGGCTCCGACGGTTCACCATTGCTTGCCCAGTCAGGCTCGATCAAGGGTTTCATTGATGCCCGTGAAGAGCATGTCAACGGTGCGATCGACGAGTTGGACCAGTTTGCCAACACGCTGATTTTTGAAGTCAACAAGCTTCATACGCAAGGTCAGGGAACCGAGGGTTTCACATCGGTGACCGGTACACAGCAGTTTGCGGATTCCACCGCGGTGCTCAACTCTGCCGACGCCTTTTTGCCCTTTGAAGTGGAGCACGGCAGCTTCCAGGTCAATCTCACCCAGACCCAGACCGGTCAGCAGAACAGCTACACCATTGATATCGACCTGGACGGGATTGGTGCTGATTCCTCGCTTGATGATGTGATGAACCAGCTCAACAACATCCCCAATCTCAGTGCCTCCTTGACGCCTAACGGCCGTTTGATGATCGAAACGTCCGGCGAACAATACGAAGTCACCTTCAGTGATGACTCCACCGGATTTCTGGCAACTGCCGGGATCAACACGTATTTCACCGGTTCGACAGCATCGGACATCAGCATTAACAGCGTGCTTGAAAACAACACGAACCTTTTGGCGGTGACCCAGGATCATGTCGACGGTGGTAACACCAACGCGTTGGCCATTGCCGGCCTGCGGACCGAGGAACTGGACAATCTTGGTGGTATCAGTTTGACGGAAATGTGGAACCGCCACGTCGAAGAATTTGCGGCTCGCATCGGCCAGGCAGAGAGTGAATATGAGGCGGATCAAATCGTCTCAGCCAATCTTGATGCCCAGCAGCAAGCCATCAGCGGCGTGAATGCCGACGAGGAAGCCATCAATTTGATCAGCTTCCAACAAGCGTATTCGGGGAGTGCCCGATTTTTGAATGTGGTCAATGAAATGATGCAGACTTTGCTGCAGTTGCTCTAAGGAAGAATGGATAAGCCATGAGTAGCATCCAATCTAGCAGCTATACACGCACAAGCTCGCTGATGAGTTCCAATCAGCTGATGTATCAATTGCGCCAGATTCAGACCGAGTTGGCTGACGCACAGAACGCCATCAGCACCGGTCAGCAGGTCAACAAACCCTCTGACGCGCCGACGCTGACTTCCGCGATTTTACTGGTCATGCAGCAGATGGAAGCACGTGGTCAGCACGAAAACAATCTTGATTACATCTCCACGATGCTCGATAACGTCGACCAGGCCATGGCCGACGTTTCGACCGTTTCCATCGAAGCACACAGCCTGGCGTTAAGCCAGATCGGTATTGTCTCCGACGAGGAAACCCGTCAGGCAGAAGCTGCTGTCGTGGATGCTCAACTCAGTGCACTTCTGGATATTGTCAACCGCAAGGTGCTTGATATCGGCCTGTTTAACGGCGATTCAAACAGTGGCAATGAAGCCTTTGTCGAATTCATGGGCGGTATCCGCTATGTCGGTTCCGAAACCAACCTGGTTGCTGAAACCGGGCTCTCCGGTGAAGTCGCCTACAACTCCAACGGCTTGGAAGCCTTCAACGCACTGGGGTATGTCTATGGGGATCTTGATCTGGACCCCGTTGTAACAGCGTCGACGCGTCTGCAG
>JBICHS010000399.1:0-12882 GCA_043101135.1 Phycisphaeraceae bacterium JB051 | reverse complement strand
GTTCCTTACGCTGCTGGAGATCTTCCTTGATGCGGGTCTTAAGGTCGTCTTCGGATTCGACACCGAGCATGGTGGTCAGTTTGTCCATGTCGACAGGCTGGACGCGTTGGATGTCTTCGATCTTGATGACGATGGTGATGTCCTGGCCCTTGATCTTGTCATCTTCGTGGCTTTCAGGACCGGTCATGGAGACGCGAACTTCGTCGGTGACCTTCTTGCCAGCCAGCTTCTTGCCGAGTTCTTCGACGACGATACCAGCGACGTGGCCCTTGTAGTCAGCCTTTTCACCGTTGACGAGAATGTACACGCCGTGGTGGTGACCGATTTCTTCGGCATCATCACCAGCGTCTTTGCCAGCGTAGATGTTGACGTGAGCCTGAACAAAGTCTTTTTCCTGGACTTCGCCGTCACCGATGGAAGCCATGTCACCGTAGCGGTCAGCCATGGAATCGATTTCCTTGGTCACGTCTTCGTCGGTGACTTCGAAGGCTTCTTCTTCAACTTCGAAGGTGTCGAATGCCGGGACATCGACAGCGGGGGAGACTTCGACTTCGACGACGTACTTGAGGGTGCCGGTTTCGGGCAACTCGATTTCGTCAAAGTTCTTGACATCGGGTTCACCGATGACGTCGAGGCCTTCGTCTTCCACAGCCTTGGAGTAAGACTCGGAGATCAGACGGGCACGGACATCGTCCTTGACGGATGAGCCGAATCGACGTTCGATGAGTTTACGGGGGGCATAACCACGACGAAAGCCCGGGATGGTCGCGTCAGTGGCAAGCTGGTCATAGCTTTCTTCGATGCGGTTGGCGATGGACTCTTCGGAGACTTCAATGGTCAGTTCCTTACAAGCCGGGCCGCTGTCTTTGACCGAAACGGTCTGTTCCAGGGCAGATTCTTCGGCTTCCGGGGTTTGGGTGGCAGTTGCCGCTTCCGGGGTCACTTCTTCTTCGGTGGTCACGTTATTGGTTTCGTCGGCCATGTTGTTTCAAGCTCCTCGCTATTGGTGTGCGCATACAGCGCCGAGCCACGAATTATGGTCGAAAACCTTAAAAGAGTCAAACCCGATTCTCATCCGAGCCAGAATCCTGCGGATTGACTGCTTGCGGTTGCGTGGGACCGTCTGGGAGTTGTTTGCGGTGACTGTCCACCAGAATCTGTTTCAAACCGGCAGTCGGGTGGCAGATGACCAGAAATTGGGCGGCAAAGACAGTGGGGAGCATCTTGGCCAGCAGCCATGAAATTCGGGCCAGCAACTTGCCCAACGGCCCCTTGAAAACCACTTCAAACGCCAGGCCAACCGGGTGAAAACGCTCCACCTCATACCCACAGGTCTCCAGGCAATGTCGCAGAGATTTACGCGTGAAAAGACGCTTGTGGGTGATATCGAGAATGCCACGCTCGGCATAGTTGAAGCGCCCCAAAAGCAGGTTCAGGCGGGGGATGATAAAAGCAATATTGGGCGTTGAAAGAATCAGCGTCTTTTCTTTTTGATCTCTGCCCAGATGGTCACTGCTGTTACGCATGGACAACAGAAACTCTTCAGGGGAAGCAAGATGTTCGATGATATCAAGCATCAAAACCACATCCGATGCAAAGGGATCCACCGGCAACGGTTCGGCTTCCAGAACCACCCGGTGAAACGCACTCATGGTCCCGTCCAGCGGCTGATACATGTCCAGTCCCGTGACGTGAATGCCGTCATCCTGACAATGCTTGGCCACAAATCCCGGGCCACAGCCGATGTCGGTCACAGTCTGGGGCTTGATCTCACGCGTGAGTTTCAAGGCCAACTGGTGAGAGGATTTGAAGTCGGTGGTTTTGTCCTGGTACTTGGTCGGCCTCAGATCACGGTAACTCAGCGAGCAGAGCACACCCATCTGGTGCATGCGATACTGCGTCGCGGACTTGAGCACATCCCATGCATACCCGACACCGGCGTGGTAAGGCGTACCGTTTTGATGCATATAGTTGATGGGAATCTGGCGAATGTTCGCCTCGATGCAATGGGCCTGTAATAACAGGTGTGAGTCAAAATGCAGAGCGTTGGTGTTGATCTCAAAGGGAACGGTTCGCAGAAACTGTGTGCTGTAGCCACGCAAGGCACAGTGGAAATCCGTCAGGTTGGATTTGGCCATCTTGTTCTGATACCACGCCAACCCGCGATTGGCCCAACGCCGGATGGTGGGCATGTCGCGCTCAAACGCGGGGTTCTCACTAAGGCGATCCCCCAGAAGCACATCCGATGGTTCGCTACGCCAGGTCTCAACGAAACGACAAAGGTCATTGGGATCGTAACGACCATCTGCCAGGAAATGGATCACAAAGTCATAATCACGATCCAACCCCAATCTAAAGCCAAGTTTCTGGTTGCCGCCATAGCCATGTGGTGTGGGATTATGCAGCAGTGTCCAGCGGTCATGTTGATGTTCATCAAGCCATGAGCGGGTGAGCATACTGCGATGCCCCTCTTTCGAGCGATCCAGAAAGGCAAAGTGGATGCTCGGGTCTTCTAGCAGTGACCGCGGTAGTTGATCGAGAAACTGCAGCAAATCCTGATCGTTGAGTGTCGGGACAATCAGGATCATGATCCGATGGCTTGTTGGGTTTATGTCCGTTTGGGATTGCATCATGTACTGGTCATTCGAAGGAATGCGGTCAAAGGGCATTTTAGCCAAGTTGTTACAATATGCACATGAATGATTTGGCGACCAATGGTCAGGACGAGGATTCAATCGCGGGGAACGGGCGAATAACGAACCGAGGCAAATGGTTTTTACGTGCTGTTCTGATCGTTTTGATTGCAGCGGTGTTTGGGCCATCTATGATCGGGCACATTCAACATTCGTTGTCATCCAATGCATTCAGTGAAGATGCCTTGCAGCAGATTTGGCCTTTCTTCAAGTATCAGAATCCTGAACTTTTCAAAGACGATTACATTGGCCAGTATTACCTGGACTGCATGCCACAGGGATATAAGGCGCTGATGATCGGCTTGGCGCAGTTGGGTGATCTTCGCATTTTGAGTAAATGTCTGATCTACCCGTTACTGGCTTTGATCCTGGTGGTGATGGCTCGAAACGGTCGGACCTTGGCCGGCGAGATCGGCATGTGGATGGCGATTGTCTGCGTACTGGGGTTTGACATTTACCTGCTGCGTATGGTCGGCGGGTTGCCCCGCAGTTTTGCATTGCCCTTGTTGGCGTTGGTTTTGATGGCTTTGTTGGAAAAGCGTCCACTGCTTCTGGCGGTGACCACTGTCGTAGCAAGTCTGTTTTATCCGGTCGCGTCGGTGATTGGCGGGATCACTTTGACATGCTGGTTATTGCTTTTGGATCAGCGTAATCGCGATTTACCCCAGGCATGGAAACCACTGCCTAAACGCATCGCTTTGATTGGTGTTGCTGGCGTGTTGAGCCTTGCCTGTATTCTGCCAACGATGTACCAGTCCTCAGCGTATGGCAGGAAAATCGACAAACATGCTGTCGATCAATTCCCCGAGCTTGCGCGTGGCGGGCGTTACCTGCCATCGGACTCTTATCCGTTTGATACTGTTGCCCGGACGGTTTTGCGTGGGACGATTGATGTCGCTCAACCCAAAGGCGGTACCTGGCCGGGGATCGGGCGGTTGGCCGAATCACAGTTAACCGACAAAGGGATACGTGTTAAACATGTGGTCTTCTGGTTCTTTTGTGCCACGGGGCTGATCGTTTGCATCGTCAGGCTGTTCAAGGATCCTGCGTTTTGCAGGCTATTGTTGTTTGTCTTGATCTGCATGACCTTGTTTGTACTGGCCAAACCGGTTTACCCAAGCCTGTATATGCCGGGACGGTATTCGGAGTACATGATTTATCTGGTCAGTATTCTGCTGCTCCCACTTCTGCCGACATCCGTTGAACTTGGCTTGAAAAAGCGTGCGTCGCTCAAGCGATTGGGGCCGTTCGTGAGTGTGGGGCTTTGTGTGTTGATCGTCCTGATTGTCACCCGGCGAGGAGATGACAAAGCTGGATATAACATTTTGCTCAAACCGCAGGCCAGTGTCTTAAGTGTGCTGCCTGAACTGGAGGTCGATGCGAAGCTGGCAGGGTGGTTTGGGTATCCCTTGCAATTGGTCCCATATCTGTACAAGCGTCCCGTGTTGGTCAGCTTTGAGTTGCATCAGGTCTTTCACGAATCCTATGCACTGGCGATGCGCGAACGCACCGTTGCGGTGATTGAAGCCTATTATCCGAATTCATTACAAGACGTGTTGAATCTGCGTGACAACATGCAAGTGAGTCATTTTCTGATTACACGCAATCACCTGCGCAAGGCACCGACCTATTTCAAACCCTATGGCAGATATGTTCAGCAGCGATTTACGCAATCGAAAATGTCAGAGCTACTGGAGGGAACTTTGAAACCTGCCATCATTTTTGAAGATGAGCTCTATGTGCTTCTTGATCTTCGACTGATCGCTGAAAACGCAAGCAGCAATTTACGCTGATATCACACCACCGCGTCACCTGTTCAATGCTGCTGGCATTTAGTCTGTCTGAGGGATCTGCAAGAGACCATCAGGATTTTCAAAATGCACCTTGGGGGCCAAGCCGAGTCTGGCCAATCTGAAATGGGCACTGGTCTTCAGAACGCCCAGGCCATAGATGCATGAGCGTTTGAAGTTAATCGAACTGGCTTCGGGGAAGTACTTGGTGGGGCAGGAGATTTCACCCATCGGCATGCGATGCCAGGCGACCTGGGCAAGCATCTGATTGTCGAACACAAAATCATCCGAGTTGGCTTCCAGTGGCAAGGCTTGGAGCACCTTACTGGAAAACGCGCGATACCCGGTGTGAAACTCCGAAAGTTTCGTGCCCATCATCAGGTTCTGAAACGCTGTGAGAAAACGGTTGGCAATATACTTGTACAGGGGCATGCCGCCTTTGCGTGACGTGTTGCCCAGAATGCGCGATCCCAGGACACAGTCGTAAATACCCGAGGCGATCATCGCGGACATGGCGGTAACCAATCGAGGGTCATACTGATAATCAGGGTGAAGCATGACGACGATGTCAGCACCTTCAGCCAAAGCCTGGGCGTAGCAGGTTTTTTGATTGCCCCCATACCCGCGGTTAACCGGGTGCACATGCGTTTTGATACCAAGTTCACGGGCGATGCTCGCGGTATCGTCATCACTTGCGTCATCCACCAGAATCACATCGTCAACAACATCCATGGGAATGCTGTCGTAGGTGACCTTGACGGTTTGAGCAGCCTTGTACGCAGGTAAAACGACGATTACTTTTTTGCCATGTATCATTGTGCAGTATTGTGTTTCGTGTTCGGTGAAAAATAAAATCTCATTACAGGTGAGGTCGTGATCATAACGCCTTGGTATTTTACTGCAGGCAGGATCATCTGGTTGTGACCTACAATCAAGAAACCTGATAACCGACGCAAGTCTGTCGGAATCTCATGTTCAGTTAAGTTTAAGCATCACTTAAGTGGCAAACACCCGTTTCAATGTTCTGAATACAGACCCTTGCTGGTGCCAAAAGTCCAGCATCCAATTTGGTGGTCGGATCACGATCCAGTGACAGCAGGCTTTCTGCACGCTGCCCATAAAGCGAAGAGGTGTTGGAGGGAAGTTGCGTGACCACACTGGCCAGTGTTTCATCGTCACCCACAGCATACAACGTCACCTGGCTGTGATAAATCATTTGATCATAGGCCTGTCCCACAGCACGGTTGAGTCCGCCGCCGACCGCTCCCAGTGGGCAGATACCGTAGCCGCTGACAATGCGTTTGATATTGAAGTTGAGCATGTGCAGTTTCATCAATGCCCATTCCACACTGCGCGATGCGGTCAGGACACTGCCTGCCAGGCTGTCCGGGTTCACGCAGATCAAAGCGACGTGATGTTGTTGTACGCCACACATGATGGACAGTTCATGAACCAGTGCTCGGGAGGGGACGGTTTGCGTTTCGACCACACCCACCGCACAGCCTGTTCGTTCACGGAAGCCGAAGATTTCGTACAGTTCTTCTCGCCCGTACGCCGCACGGAACGGACCTGAGCCGCGTGTCTTGTAGCCGGTCTCTTCTTCTTTGATCACCCATCCGTCATGTTGACAGACCACGCAGGCTGCGACGGGATGATTGATGTTGACGGCCACAGCAGGTGTCATCTGCGAAGGATCTGGATTGGGTACAAGACTGACGGTACCCAGATTTGCCATGGCAATTTGGGCAGCCATCAAACCCGCACGAAGTCCGCCGCGTGATTCAATGCCTGAGTCGATCACACGTGACCCGACCACGCTGCCGCGCTTGATGCCCATCTCAGCAGAGCAACGTTGCATTTCATCTACAAGAATCAGAGCCCGATCATTCAGGCCCGGGACTTCCTTGGTCGTCATACATGCCTCAATTCAAATACGATCGCGTAAAAGACCAGTCAACCCAAACGGGCTTGGTCTGATCAAGCCTACATCATAACCATTGTCCTGGTCTTCCGTCACATAGCAGATGTATTTATTCTGCTTCAAGCGATTGGGTGAGTATCGGAATCTGCATTGCCTGGGGACTTCGCATTCGGTCGGTCTGGATGGTCAGCATTTTGCCTTGTTGATCAGTCTTGATGTACCCCATGTAGCCAGCTTGATCAGCCAGCGATCCCAAATGTTGCCTGAGCTTCGGTTGGGCATTCCCGGTGATGGCTACGCCAACCACACGGTTGTGTTGATCCAGGAATTTGACCAGTCGTGGGACATGCTGATGTTCGGGGTCTGCAATCCAGCCGGTGATGCGTAGAAACCGGGGGGCCTCCTGGATGATCTGAATCCGGTTGATTTGGCCTTGTAAAGTCTGACTGGCATCGACCGGTTTGATCGGTTTGTCCCACTGATCAATGACCGTCTTGTACGGCTCTCGGCTGAAGATCGAAAGCCGGTGATCCATGGTCAGTTTGGCAATTCCCAATACGCGTGATGCTGGATATTCGTCGTTGTTGCGAAAGTAAATAACACCAAGTGGTAAAGGATCATGAATCTGCAACGTCAAAGTCAAACCCGCGAGCCTGGTGGCAAATTGCTTGTTCACGTTGGGGAACCACGCTTTACTCTGCATGGGGATCGCAATCATCAACAGGAGAAAACAGACGATCAACCCCATGGGACGCTTACGACTGAGCCATTTGATCCACGCGGGACTCAACAGAATCATGAAGCAAACCCAACCGTAAATGGCAGGAACCGAATAACGGGCAACCAACGCATACAACACGCTCTTGTACAGCCGACCACCCGCCGACATCGCTGCTGTACCTGCAATTGCCAGAATCACGCAGATCATCGCCAATTGTAATGTGTGTTTTTTCGGATCCTTCAGGCAACGGTAACCTTGATAAAGGGTGACCACGACAAGCAGTTGTCCCATGCCCCATGCGATGCGCGAACTGTAAATGTTCTCGCCAAAAATAAAGTGAAACGGATGCCCCAGAAACAGCATCACATATTGATACGCTTCGAAGGGATGCGTAAAGAAATACCTGATCGGATCGCCGTCATGAATCGGATTTTCATAGCCTAAGCCGTAGAGCACAAACGTGATCACCGTCACCATGATCAGACAGGCAATCCGTCTCTTGGGCATTCGCATGACCAGTGCATAAACACACATGATCGGCAAGGTTAACAGGCCGTTTGCCATTGAACAGACGCTGCCAACCGCCATGATGATGGATAGCCAGAAAGACGACCACTTGTTGTCGGCTGACTGAACATCACGATGCAAAAAGTAAAATGCGCCGAGCATCAGAATCTGGGTCGGGTAATACTGAATGAGCATGCCCGATCGAAGATTGTCCGTCTGGTCCCATGAAAAAAGCATCGCCATCATCAGCATGCAAACCATCGACACATCGAAGGATGAAGATCCCGCAGGGGCGCTGTCTTTGAGTATCCGCAGGAAGAACAAGGCGCTGATGAGTAACAAGCACAGACTACATGAAACCATGAAGATGTTGTTGCAATTAAATAGCAGATAGTCCAGCAGGAAAAATAAACGGGGGATCAGGTAAAAATGCTCAAAGTTGTATTGGTACCACGCGCTGTGTCGACCTTCAATGATGTCAATGAGAAACTTGAGTTTGATATCCCATGTGTCGTAGGGCGGGATCGGATCGTATTGCAGGTACGTACCCACAAAGGTCATCACAACCATGTATCCCGTGAGGATCAGGCAAAGCTGATGCAATAGCTTTTCCCATTTTCGCGGCAGGTTACTTGAAGTCAGTTTGCTCATATCCTGAGAGATTCCATTCCTGGCGTGATGGTTTTTAAATCAGATCGCTGGCAAGTTTACGCAGGTTGATTTGATAACGACCAAGCTTACCCGCATAGTTCCCCGCTGAGATTGCAATCAAGTCCTGTTGTAACAACCGTTGAATCGCAACGTGCATCGCATGTTCAACCACTTGCAGGTCAACGCCATCAATGATCAACTCGTAAACCACTTTCGTCCCTGATGGCAATTGACTGTCAGCTCGGTCATCCAGTGTCGGGCAGTACTGATGATTCGTCGAAGCGATCATGCTCGGATCACGCAGTGAACCGACTTTCGAACCGCATCGCACAATCCCGCCGGGGAACGGCATGATGACGCCCGGTAAATCTTCACAATGTGCGGCAAGGGATTTCACCGCATCCACTGCATGCTTGGCAGCATGGAGCGTCTTGCGTTGATCATGCCCGCATACCAGTAGATTCCCGCCACCAACACCCAGCCGCATGCCCATGTCCGACTGTACGAAAAAGCTACCTTCCATCACCGGGATGTCCCAGCCGCTGCGTCCTGCATGTTCACTTTGCGACTCAAACCCGTCACCGAAATAGCTGATGTATTCACCCAATGGCACACGCTTGGTCTTGGCTTCTGGATCGTCGGTCACATCATCAAAGCCGTCATACACCGCAGACGTTGGCGTGGTCATCAGGCACTGCCCCGCACGGTTGACCACCGCTTGAGCCAATTGTTCGGACTTGATCGCAAAGAACAACAGGCTTGCCCCGGGCCTGCCATCAGGCGTTTTATCGGGAGAAAGGTAACTTTCGATACCTGCTTCACAATCACAACCAATGATGCTCGTGCCATACCCCGTGGCATGCAACGCAGCCATCTTCACCCAATAGGAATCAGATGCAGTAACAATCAACCGACAACACCACATGCCAAACGCTTCAGCAAAGGTGTCGATGATTGGGACAATGTTGGGCAGATCAGGCATGTCGCATATGATACCAATATCCCCGCCTCGTTCTCATATCCATGATCCGGGAGATCAAGATGTTCGTTGCGTATTTGGCAGTGATAACTGACAGCACATTCATCACCCTGATGAGCTTAGTGGTAATCCTGTTTGGGGTCAGCCTGTTTCTAATCATCACCGGTTGGCGCGGACGAAGAATTGATGGACATCCGCTCTGTCGAACCTGTAGCCATGATCTGTATGGCAGCACCAATGCCGTTCGCAATTGCCCCCAATGTGGTCGTGCCCTGCGATATCGTAAAGACGTCCGTGTCGGCAACCGCCGAAAACAAAAAGGTCGGATTATCACCGGTAGTGGTGGTATTTTCCTGGCAGGTATTCTCAGTATTTTTGCAATCGTCCCATCTGCCCGCAGCTTGGATTGGCTACCTGATATGCCCAAGCTGACCATGCCTAAATTTATCATGACTTCAGACCTTCAAACTCCCGAAGATTGGGAGCAAGCCTTAGAACAACTGGAAACCTCAAGCGTTTCCCAATCCCAAGCCAATCGCGTGGCAAGATTGGCTCTGGATTTGCAGGAAGAGCAGGAACGCGAATGGGTTAAGGAAGCTGGCCTTTGGATTGAAAAAGTCCACGAACAGCAATTGCTCGATGATGAACTATGGATGCGCTACGTCAACAATGTTCTTGATGAACAGATCGCTGTCTTGAAGGTGAAATTTCGCCCCATCATCGAGCACGGTATCAGGCCTTACTACGAAACATTTCATTACCATCCCAAACGAACCGGATCATTGCGATTGGATTTCCTGGGCAATAGGGGGCCGATTCTTTTGCAGGTCAATGACGGGCGGATCTATTCCCTAAGGCGCGCTGACAATGAAGATTGGAGCACGCTTTCAACAGGCAAGGTCAAGCTCCGTTACGAGATGGCCCAGGAATATGCCTTCGAAAGAGTTTATGACTTGAAAACAAAAACAATGACTTCAAAAACCGGCGAAGTCTTTGTACGAGATTTTGAATCGGTTTCAGAGATCACGATTTTGCCCAAAGGTCAATCCAGTGTGAAGCCGATTGGCAATGACTTTTTCAAGGCTGCAATCGAAAGTTCAATTAAGATTCGGAAAGTTGCTTTTCGACCAATGGATGGACGATTGGTTGTTTATACAAGCGTCGAAAGAATACCCACCACCGTTGCATGGGATATGAAAGCTCTGATCAACGGGCAGGTTTACTCGTTGGAACCATCGATGCGCATTTCTAAGGGGGATTCACCTGGGGGGGCAAGGCATGGCTATTTCAATAACCTGGTTAACGCAAGCGTCCAGAAGGTCGACATCAAACTCACACCTAGTGCTGATGCTGCACGGCAGTCATTGGAGATTACTGAATTCTGGGATGGTGAGTTGTTGTATGAGAATATACCAGTGTCGGTGGAGTGAATAATCGATACATAGCCGAGTCATTTTGGCTCGGTTTCCCGTTTTATGGGCTAGCACATACACAGAACCGCATACACAGTGATTCACTATCACTGACATCAAAAAAAACAATTATCTACAAGGCAACCGAGTCAAGATGACTCGGCTATGTGGTGGTGCGACAACGTTGTTATTTATGATGAGAGGTCTGTCCCTGAAAAAGAGAAAGGGTCCTGACCGAGGAGGCATTCGCCGGTCAAGACCCGATCCAGGGCAGATTGGAGACTGCATGCTCAATTGCGGGGATTGAGCTGCAAAATTCTGTTACTACTTAGCCAAAGCCATCCTTAGCTGTGGCGGGTGCGTGCAGGGCGACGCAGGCCGATCATCCATGCAGCCAGACCCATGAGGGCGGCGCTGGTCGGTTCCGGGGTGGGGGTCGGATCCGGGATGTCGGGAATGTTGAGTTGTGTACCCGTGGTGCCACCAGAATCAAAGAGATTGCCGGAGATTTCGGGACGATAGAAGCCGAAGCGGTCTTTCATATCCGGTGCGTCACTGATCTGGTCGTCTGTGTCACCACCAAGGATATGTGCCACAAGGTTGGCAGCAAGACGGTCGTAGATCAGGCGGGTACCGTTGGGGCCACCGATCTGGAAACCGAGGTAGTCGGCATTGGTCGCACCAAACCCGGCGATGGGGTCATAGGTGTCGGCCGAACCCGATGTGATACTGATCGGTTTGCCTTGGGCGCCGAAGCTGTTGATGTTTTCAGTGAGGAATCCACTCATCCCCCAACTTGCACCGGCTGCACGGCCCCAGCTGGGACGTGTGCTACCGTTTTCGGTTGAGCTAAAGTCGATACCACCTGCAAATGCTGCGGCGGGCATTAACACTAATGCCGCGACAGCCAATGTTCTGGAGATGATTTTCATCATGAGGTCTACACCTTTCGCAGTCTCTACAATTTTCTCCCGATGCGTGCAAGAGTGCGTTCTCCCAAACAAAACTCTTGCGGACTTTCCATAACTTAACTTTTGCATGCAAACAAAAGAACAGAACTTGAGCCAAAATTAAAATAATGCAGTCCGGTTGTAACGATTGTGCGAGCTGTGATAGATATCCAGTGTTTCAAAGCACTTGCTATACTGTAGCGATGTCACAGAAACCCAAAATCGCGCTGTTTCCCGGGACCTTCGACCCGATAACCAACGGCCACATGGATGTCATCCAACGTGCCGAGCCCCTGTTTGATCAGCTGATCGTGGCAGTGGGGCGCAACCCTGATAAAAACGTGATCTTCCCACCAAACGAGCGCGTTGACATGATTCAGCAGATCATTGATGAACGCTGCAAGAATGTCTCCGTCAAGTCCTATAAAGGTTTGACCGTTGATTTTGCCCGTAAAGTCGGGGCGACCGTGATCCTGCGTGGCCTGCGGAATGTCACCGATCTGCATCATGAATTTCAATTGGCATTGACCAACCGTGCTGTGGGCGACATTGAGACCGTCTTTATCATGACCGGGGAAAACTACGGCTTTACCAGTTCCTCTCTGATCAAACAGATTGCAGCAGGGGGTAAGATCGATCGTCTGACCTCACTTTTGCCTGACTTGGTCGTCGAGAAACTCAAGAAGATGACCAAGGAGCAATTGCTCAAGTCAGTTGACCAATATTAAGTCGGCTGTACCATTTCTGTCCCGAATCACTCGCTAGAACCCCGCGCACCTGATGGTTATGAGGTGCGTTCCCTTATCCAAAGAAGCAAATATGGATTATCGCATTATCAGTATCGGTGCTCTGAGTCGACATGAGCTTTGGAATGAAGCTGGTGCAACACGCTCCGCACACAGTACCTGTACGCTCATCCGCAGCGAAAAGCAGGTCATTCTCGTCGACCCGGGCTTGCCTGCACAGGTCATCGGCGCCCGCCTGGCTGAACGTGCAGGCATCGCGCTTAAAGATGTTACCGATGTCTTTTTGACCAATTTCCGTCCTGCTCACCGATGGGGACTCGCCGGCCTGGAGCACGCCAATTGGTACATTGCCGAAGCCGAGCGTGAAGCCATTGGCCGCCATCTTATTGAGCAATTCCAATTGGAAGAAGAAGAGTCCGACGGTTGGGAGATTCTCAAGCGTGACATTGAACTGCTTAAAAAGTTCAAATCCGCGCCAGATCAATTGGCACGTGGGGTCGACTTATTCCCAT
>JBICHS010000398.1:0-2524 GCA_043101135.1 Phycisphaeraceae bacterium JB051 | reverse complement strand
CGCTGAGCTCATCACACAGGCCCAACAAGCCCTGCTGGTACTTCCTGAGTCGCCTGCACGAAAACTGCTTCACGAAATGGCCCAGGCCGTTCTCACCCGGCAGTTTTAACTTGAATCAATCTCAAGACCGTGAGTCGATCAATCGACCGTACTCACAAACGAACACTATTCCGAGGGATTCGAATCTTGTGGTAATGATCCACAGGACGTTTAACGGGGGAATTGGGTAGAGCCATCGACCGTTCATGACCGATAACAATCATGAGCCGATGCTCGTTGTAACGACTGTCAAATGGATTGAATTGCACCTGTTCAATGACCGATGCAAAAGGTAGAACAGTTGCCATGTTCATGAAAATTGGCAGCTTGAAATGGAATATGAAGGACTTCACAGAAGTTTACCCAGGTAGATGACCGTATGAGATGACTGTAAAAAGCGTGGCAGGTACCCTGGGTTAAATGATTGACCCCATCCAGTCTCGCCAAGTACAATGTTCATTTCGTCGTCTGACCGAAAATAGTGATATGAGTAACACACACAAACGACACATCCTCGCCTTGAACTCCCTGCCAGCTTCGCTCGACAGCGACTGTTTCCAGGTCTCCGAGTCCGGCGAAGATGTCATGGCCTTGCTCCAAAGTGGTCAGTTCGACATGGTCCTTGCCAACTGCAATGACTTCACTGCCATCGAACGTAACCTTGTCACCGATCAAGCGAACCTCGTCCTAAACACCATTGGTGAAGGCGTACTCGTCGTCAACCAGACTGGCCAGTGTGCCTGGTCCAACAAGCGTATGCAGGCTTATCCCCCTGCTGCGATGGAACAGGTGCTGCAAATCTGTTCCCGTGCCGTTGAGATTTTCAACACGCTGGGCAACAACGATTACGAGCACCACACGGCACCGTCCAAAAAATTCTCATTCCCCGTTGGCCAGGATCAGTTCTTTGAGCTCATCGCCTCGCCGGTGATCCAGAAGGACCAACCGATCACGCAGGTCGTCGCGGTCGTCTGGGATGCCACACGCTCCAAGCGTATGGAACAGAAGATCAATGCCATCGACCAAGCCGGTCGCGAGCTGGCCAAGCTTGAGTCCGATCGTATCGCCAAACTCACGCCGACCGAGCGTCTGGGTTTACTGCGGGACAAGATCATCAAGACCTCCAAGGAATTGCTGACCTTTGATCACTTCAACATTCGCGTGGTCGATGAACGAGACAAAAAACTCGACATCGTCATTGCTGAAGGTCTGCCCCCTGAAGCGTTGGAGATTGATCTCTACGCTCAGCCCGAGGGCAACGGTATCTCCGGCTATGTTGCAGCCACCGGTCGCAGCTACATCTGTCATGACACGGAAAAAGACGCCCGCTACATTCTGGGCATCAAGCATTGCAAGAGTTCGCTGACGGTGCCACTGCGTCTGCATGACAAGATCATTGGCGTGTTCAATGTTGAGTCTGACAGTGTCGGTGCGTTTGAGGAAGACGATCGTCAGTTCGCTGAGATCTTCGGCCAGTACATTGCCATGGCATTGAACACGCTCAATCTGCTGGTTGTCGAACGTTGCAACACGTCAGGTCAGATCGCAGACTCCGTCGTGCAGGAAATGGCCAAGCCGCTTAACGACATTGTCACCGAAGCCAAGATGCTCATCGACGAATACATCGGCGATGACAACATGCGTACGCGACTCAAAAAGATCATCGAAGATGTCGAGTTCGTCCGCGTTGCGGTTCGTGATGTTGCTCAGGGCACCAAGACCGTGCTGGGCACCGGTGACATCTCCAGTGAAGTGCATGACCCGATTCTCACCGGTAAACGCATTCTCATCGCTGACGACGAAGTGAACATCCGCACCACCATCGGCGACATCCTCACCAAGCAAGGCTGTCACTGTACGGTCTGCAAAGATGGCTTTGAAGCGGTCACCGAACTGGAACGCAACAAGTTTGATCTGGTGCTCTCGGACATCCGTATGCCTCATCGCAACGGCTATGAAATCTTTGCCTCCGCTCAGCGAAAGGATAAAGACATGCCGGTGATCCTGATGACAGGCTTTGGCTATGACCCGCATCACTCGGTCGTGCGTGCGTCACAGGAAGGCTTGTCCGCCGTGTTGTTCAAACCCTTCAAGGTTGACCAAATGCTTGACGAAGTCTGCAAAGCGCTGTCGTCTCACCCGACCCCCAATCAATCGAGCCATTAATCAAACCGCTTGCGGTTTAGCACGATTGTTATCTCCCGATTTTGATCACATCTATTAAATCTCTGACGCTTGAGATGATCTTCTGTTACAATCTCCCGTCTGTCAGGATTTTTACACGTAGCACATTACCGCAAGTCTGCTTGCGGAGGATCAGAACATGAACGACCTACGCCTGGACGGCCGCCAGTGGGCTGCCAACAGTATTGCCATCTCCGCCGAGAGCTTCCCCAACCTTTTGCCGCAGTTTGCCGATGTTTCACAGCTGGATGATCCACGTGAACGCCAGCTTGCCACGGCGATTCAGCGGACGGTTTTGCAG
>JBICHS010000397.1:0-3776 GCA_043101135.1 Phycisphaeraceae bacterium JB051 | reverse complement strand
TTGAGTTTGCGTGTTGCAGGATCAAAGACAATGCCACGCCAACGGGCTTTGGGGTTACTGACTAACGGTGCGTCTTTGGGTTGGTCGTAACCTTCATCAAGCTTCACATGCAGGTGCTGATTCTGGTGGTCGATCGCCATGATCCGACCTTGCACGTAGGGCAGTGGGTCCCAGTCCAACGTGACGTTCTTGAAAGTGCAATCCGTGTTGTGTTTGAGAAAGATGCCGGTTGCCTGGTTTTCAAACCAGAATGTCGAGCCTGAGAAATCCAACGTCACGCCTTGCATGTCTTCCCAGAGAATGTGCATGGGTTTGCGATCACCGGTGGTCTTGTCAAAACGGTAATGCGCTTTGGCAATGGTGATTTGTTTTTCACCACGCTTTACCGCAGCATCAATCTCCGCGAGCATTTTTTGACCCGCTTCGCGCTGGGCCTGTTTGGTTGCTTCATCCCAGGCAGCCATTTCAGCAGGTAGGGGGCCTGCAAAAGTGGTTTGCATGACAAAGCTTGCGATCAGGATGAAACACAAAGAGAAACCACACATTGGAGAGGACAAAGGGCTCAGCATTCAGCGTTCCTAAATGACAATTGATGTTTGCCTAAAACCCTCCACAGAGCGTTAACGCTGTAGAGGGGAAATTGGTGATCAGAGGTGTTACTTGATCTTTGCCTGAAATACTTCGCCCTTTGCAAACAGACCGGGCTGTGAAAGGCTGTTACCCTTCAGTGTCAGGCCGGTGATCGATTCAAGGACGATGCCATAACCCGTGCCTGCGATGTCATCGGACATGGGATTGCTTTGGGGATGGACTTTATACATGTAGTAGTTTTCGACGGTGTTGCCGGTGACTTTGAGGTCTTTGACACCACGGACGACGATGCCGCTGCCACCACTGTTGCGGATGATGTTGTCCGCGATGGTGATGTCGTATTGCGTATCACTTTGCGTGTAGTCACCACCTTGGCGGACCATGATGGCTGGGGTTTCACGACGTGCGGGGCCGATCCCACAACCGATGAGCGTGTTGCCTTTGGCGATGGAGGTATGGACGTACGGGCCTTCACCCCAGTAGGAAGGTTGGCCGGACATGCTGATGCCGTAGCCCATGGTGTTTTCAATGTGATTGTTTTGGATCACAGTCTTGGGCGCCTGCAATCGGATGCCGCGAGCCAGTGAACCGACGAAGTGACAGTTACGAACCACGGCTCCTGCACTGATGAAATCTGGAATCGTCGTCACGACATCGCCGGTGATTTCGATGGGCTTGTCCAGCGTGATGATGCTGGTTCGCGCGGTCTTGGCACCTTCGCGGAACTGCGAAGCAATGCCGGAGCGGAACCAGTCTTTGAGATCGAAAAGGCATTTGTCCTGATCTACCGGGTAGCTGTTGTTGGTTTTGACATCGACAATTTTGCGTGTCCCCAGCAGCTTCATGGTTTTGCGGTCAAAGAACATCAGCTCGACTTCTTTGCCTGCCATGGCATCTTTGGCAGCGTATCCGTTGATGAGACTGCTGACCACTTCGGTGGGGGAGTTCTGCCAGACGATGCGATTGTAGACACTGTGAATGTTCACAAAGTCATCACCCAGGAATTCCAGGCGGCAGTTTTCGATGGTCGGGCCGTACTGCATGTTGGCAACATTAATGCCATCGGCATTGGCGCCGATCAGACGGTTGGTGTTGGGGCGACGGAGAATGTTGACGTTGCGGAACGTCGCTGTGCCACGGCCGTAGTTCTGGGCGTAAGTCACAAACGGGCTGGCAAAACAGGTGACATTCTCCAGCGTGTTGTTCTCACAATTTTCAATGCGAAAAGCGCGACCCATGCGACGAAGCAGGGCCATTTTGTCCCCGACCTTGATGCCTGACTCATTCAGAGGAATGCCGTAGAAGCCACGGTAATGCGCGATCTGATACCCCTCGGGCGTGCGGTTTTGCCATTTTAAATCCATCGCATAGCCGACGACCTGTTCGCGAAGCAGTTTTGTTTCCGGGTCAAACGTCATGCCACGCCAATGGCCTTCACCCTTGGTGAATTCGTTCAGAGGCCAATCGTACCCTTCATCAATCTTGACGTGGATCAGACTCTTTTTCAGGTCCAGTCCCATGATGGTGCCTTGGGTGAAAGGCAGGGGATCCCAGTCAAGGTTCACGTTTTTGAGCGTCGAATTTTTGTTATTGGCAAGGACGATACCGGTACGCGGATTTTCAAACCACAGTGATGAACCTTGCAGGTCGATGGTCACACCGTCCAGATCACGCCACATGATGTGCATCGGCCGACGGTTCTTGAGCATTTTGTTGAATCGGTAATCGGCTTTGGGCATGACGATGTTTTTTTCACCACGCTTGATCGCTGCATCAATGTCTGCAAGCAGCTTGGTGCCTGCATCACGCTGCGCCTGTTTGGTGGCATCATCCCATTTGGAGACCTCCGGTGGGTAGGGGGCAGCGTTGATGTTCAGGCAAAGGCTGCAGAGTAACACCAGCATCAATGGCTTGGTCAGAATGTTTAACAGTCGGGTGTGCGTCATGGATATCGCTCCTGTCAGTTGTTTATGGCGCAACAATAGCTCGTGGGTGCAAATTGAAGTTGGACCCTGAAAATAAGTGGTTTTTTACGGATCCTGTCGCGGTGGGCCACAGGAATCACGTTCGATGAGTTGAATATCAAATAACCGATGCTCGATCGGTTTGGGTTCTTTGGGTTCGTCAATCTGTTCCAGTAGCAGGTTCACTGCACACCTTGCCATCGCTTCAAGTGGCTGACGAACGGAAGTTAATCGCGGTCGACAGTATTCACATTCCTGGTGATCGTCCACGCCGAGTATCGACAAATCCTCGGGGACACGAATGCCAAGCTTTTCAGCTTCTTCGAGAAAAGCAATCGCATACTCGTCTGATGCACAGAGTATCGCGGTAGGCAAATGATCACTTTGCTGCCAACTGATCAGCTGATCACGACAGGTCTGAGATAACGAGTGAATACGCAACGGCAGAATCTGCGTCTGCGCCAAACCGGCATTGAGCTGGCAGGTAATCTCAGTAAATGCCTTGGCGCGGGCAAGGTGATGCACGTTGGGAAAATCGTGAATGTCGTAGTAACAGATTTTCCGATGCCCCAGATTCCGCAGGTATTCAAAGGCTTTGAAAATGGTTTGGTGGTTGTCGGGTATCAGCGAAGCAATGCCATGAATGTCGGTAAATTCATTGATCAGAACCACCGGCATCAAGTCACGAATCCGCGTCAGAAAATCCGGCTCGTGGTAACGCGTGACGATCACGCCATCCACACGTTGGTCGGTGATGAGCTTGGGCAGATAGTCAGGCTTACGCGTATCGATGGTGCTCATCGTCAGGTGGTAGTCATGTTCCGTTGCCACCTGTTGCAAGGACCAGAACATGCGTGCGTAGTACGGACTACTGAGAAATTTCGACTCATGCGTGTCAGGCATGATCAGCCCAAGGTTGTGGGTTCGCACCGGTTTATTCTGCCGACTCTGCCCCATCGCACGGAACCGCGGATCAGGGACGTACCCCAACTCCGTGGCCGACGCCAGGACCTTTTGACGGGTCTGTTCGGTCATCGGGCCGGTCTGATTGAGCACGCGAGAAGCGGTCGCGATCGACACGCCTGCATGCTTGGCAACTTGTGTGAGACTGATACGCATGGGTTGTGAAAAGTTTACATCTGACCTTTCACAAGTCAATCAATCACGGCTTAAATTTATTAAAAAGAGTGAAGGGTCTCGATGTTTGTCGGATTCAAATCG
>JBICHS010000396.1:0-2783 GCA_043101135.1 Phycisphaeraceae bacterium JB051 | reverse complement strand
TGGCAGGATCGTTTCAATCATCCTGCGTTGGTCATCCTGCTGCTGAGTCTATGGCTTGTCGGCTGGTATCTGAATCGTCGGAAGGGGGGCGTATGAGTGCGGTTGCCCAACAAATTCAGCAACAGTATCACAAGCATGTTCAACGCATGTCGAGGTTACTTATCGTCTCATTGCTCTTGATGATCATCACCGCTGGATTCACGTTCAGCTTTTCATTGAAGACCAGCATGGCTTTGTTCGTCCTTGCTATCCTGCCTGCTTGTTTACTGGTGAAGTTGATGCGAGATGAGATGGCCCAGCCGGTTGTCTTGATTGCAAGGCGACTCACGTTAACCGAAGAACAAACCCAGGATTTGCGATTGGCTATGGGATTAATTCACAGCCAGACGGAGAATGCCAACGCGTTTGAGGATACATTGCGCGATCGCGTTCTGGCCCGTTGGCAGGAACCTTTATCCAAGGCTTACAAAGTCGGCTGGATTCCCAAAGTGCTACTGTTTTTTCAAAGTGTTTTACTGCTTGGCATGATGGGGTATCACGTTTTCAAACCCGCGGAGATATCGCCGGCTTTGCCGAATGTGATTGCCTCTGAAAATGCTGTCGAATCGTCTGCGGATGTCCAGCAGGGGCCGACAACAACCGACGCGATTGCAGCCGCGTTGTTACGCATGCAACAGCAATTGGAGTTGATCACGCAAGCGACTTCCGATGAGCAATTGCAGAAGCTTGAAGATCAACTCAACCAACTCTGGCAGGGGGTCGAAGCTTTGGACTCGGATACTGTAGCAGCAGATATGCAGGCTAAACCGCAGCTTCAAACGGCATCACACATGCCACTGTCCGGCGCGCGATCACTGCAGTCTCAGGCATTGCGTGAATCGCTATCCGAGTCTCTCGCTCAGGACATTCAGACGCTTGCAAGATTGGGGGCACGCTTTGACGGGCCGGGCATGATCTCGGGGGGGGCGTCACAACAAATCCCGACGACTGCAGCCAATCCCGCTGAAGGTCGGTATCATGAATACGCTGACAACCCCGCCTCAGGTCTGTCAGATACGGTGACAAGACGGATCGAGCAGGTCCCGCCACGTTACCGACAGGCCGTCGCCAAATATCTGGCAGGTCTGCAAAACAATAGTCAGAACGAAAAGGCCCATAAAGGAGTCAAGCCTTGAAAATCAAACTCGCCATGATGTTACTTCTGATGCTTGGTCTGACCATGCCAGGCTTGGCGGAGGAAAAAACAGACAAGCCCATCGAAGTGCCCTTGTTGACCTATAATCGCGGTAAGACCGCAGCCTGCTTTGCTTCCAAGTTCCTTGATCTGGCAGCACGCAAAGGTGAGCTCAACGTCAGTCGTTCGCTACCGAAAATCGCGTTGGAGACTTCCGAACTCAAGTCATACCCGATGGTGATTTTTTCCGGTGACCTGCGTTACAAACTTTCCAAGGAAGAGTTGGGCAAGCTCAAGAGTTATATCGATGCAGGTGGTTTTGTTCTAGCTTCAGCGGGGTGTTCCAATGAAATCTGGAATGCCAGTTTCAAGAAAATGATCTCACAGCTTTACCCTGACAGTGAGCTTAAGCCGTTGAGTTTGAAGCACCCGATTTTCCATACGCTTTATGATCTGAATCAGCTTAACTCCACCAAGCCCGGTCGCGTGCCGATTCTCTATGGTTTGGAGATCAAGGGACGTTTGGCGATGGTGTATTCACCGATCGGCATCAACGACACAGCCCATGCCGGCGGTGAGTGCTGCTGCTGTGGTGGTGAGGAGATCATGCAAGCCCCGCTGATCAACGCCAATATTCTTGCCTATGTGTTGACGCATTGAACCGAAAATACATGTTCTCGGACTTTATTGGCCAACGTCTGCTTTGAGTTATCAGCAAAGCTAAACCTTTGTCGAGAATGTGCCGACAGTACAAGTGATACACCAGAATATTCACTTACCTCGAGACGTCATCCATGAATGCAAAACGCGCTTTGATCACCGGCATTACCGGTCAGGACGGGTCCTATCTTGCCGAGTTGTTGTTGGCCAAGGGCTATGAAGTTCACGGGATTATCCGCCGAGCCAGTACGTTTAACACCGAACGCATTGATCCGATTTATCAGGATCGCCACGAGTCGGGCGCCCGTATGTTTCTGCATTACGGTGACCTGACCGATGCCAACGGTCTGTCACGTTTGATCCGCACGATCAAGCCAACCGAGGTGTACAACCTTGCTGCTCAGAGTCACGTTCGCGTGAGTTTTGATCAGCCGATTTACACTGCTGACACCACGGGCGTTGGTTCCTTGAAATTGCTTGAAGCAGTGCGCGATTTCCAGGAGTCTACTGGCTACGAAATCCGTTACTACCAGGCATCAAGCTCTGAGATGTTTGGCAAGGTGGTCGAGACCCCACAGAAGGAAACCACGCCGTTCTACCCACGTTCGCCGTATGGTGTTGCCAAGGTCTATGCCCATTGGATCACTGTCAACTATCGCGAGTCTTACAATCTGCATGCGTCCTGCGGGATTCTGTTTAACCATGAATCACCACGACGTGGCGAGACGTTTGTGACGCGTAAGATCACCCGTGCTGTGGGACGCATCAAGCATGGGCTTCAGAAGAAGCTGTATCTGGGTAATCTTGATGCCAAGCGTGACTGGGGTTTTGCAGGCGATTATGTCGAAGGTATGTGGCGGATGCTTCAGCAGGATCAGGCGGATGACTACGTGCTTGCCATTGGTGAGACGTATTCGGTGCGTGAATTCTGTGAACGTGCATTCGGTCG
>JBICHS010000395.1:0-10312 GCA_043101135.1 Phycisphaeraceae bacterium JB051 | reverse complement strand
GTCCCCGCCATTTCGTGGACCTGCTTGAACATCTGCATGTCAACCTGTTGGCCTTGGCTCTGCATCTGCCCAGCCAGTTCATCAAACGGCATGACGGACATGAGGCCCAGCCCCAGACTCGCACAGCCGAAGAATACCAGTTGAACGGCTGCAACAATCCACAGCAAAGTCGATGCGGTGCTGGCGGGGCTTTTGTCAGGCGTATTGATTTGCCAGGGTTCGGGAGCAGGATGATTGGGATATTGCGTCATATGCGTTTATCATTCCAATGAGTGAAGGCGGTAACATACGTGTAGCCTTGCCAGTTTACCGTCTTGGCGGATGTTTTGTGAATGTGTCAACGATGCTTTGGCCGATAACAGTTTCAACGATGAAGAAAATTCTGCTTCTGACATTACGCATCGGGGTGGCAGTGCTCGGTATCGGGTACATCATCTATGCTATGAATTGGCAGGATACCACCGATGCGGATGGTGTCGTGCATCCCGGCGTGATCAGCACCGTCAAACTGGCGGATGGCAAGCTGCTGCTGCTGGCGTTTGCGATGGTTGGCCTGATCTACCCGATTTTCTGCACACGCTGGTGGATGCTCATGCGTGTGCGCGGGATGCATTGCACGTGGGGCAAAGCCTTCCGGCTGGCGATGGTCGGATGCTTTTTCAATTACTGCATGCCCGGATCCACCGGCGGTGATGTCATCAAAGCCTACTACGCAGCCAAGGGGTCGGATCGCAAGACCGACGCGGTGATCAGCGTGGTGGTCGATCGCATCATGGGCTTGCTGGGCCTGTTCATCGTCGCTGGTGTCACGGGCCTGACGTTGCTCGACGAACCACGCGTTCGCTACATCACCGGCATGATCTGGCTGTTTGGTATCTGTGGCGTGGTCGGTGCATCGATCTATTTTTCCAGTCGACTCCGAAAAATGCTGCACCTCGATGCCCTGATTGCCAAACTCCCCGGCGGGCGAATCCTGGCGCAGATCGATCAGGCTGCTGTGGCATACCGTGGGCACGTCGGGGCGCTCTTCGGCGGCCTAGCGATGTCAACGCTGCTGCATCTGATCCTGACCACAGCCACCGTCATCACCGGCGTTGCATTGGGCATCACCCAACCCCTGCGAATGATGTTTACCGTCATCCCCATCCTGTTTCTGGGCATGGCTGTCCCCATCACCCCGCAGGGCATCGGCGTGGTCGAAGCCATCGGCGGGCAACTGCTTGTTGAGCAATCACTGTGCAGCTTCAACCAGCTCGTGGGCATGCTCATGCTCGCACGTGTCTTCCAGTTGGCTTACTCGCTGATGGGCGCCTTGTTCCTGCTCAAAGGTGATATCCATATTCATCAGGCTGCTGAGTCGGTTGAGAAATTGCAACAAGAGAACGAGCCGACAGCTGACGCGCAGTAATGTGCAATGCCTGTGATGGATCTGGTCACACCAATCTCACATGACGCTGTTCAGATTTTTTCGTGTTGATGCTTGAGTTGTTCTCGCTGTACCCACGCGGTGTACTTCACGAGTTTGTCCACCACTTCACGCTGCTTGACAGGGTCTTGAATCTTAAATTCCAACCCCACGTAGACATCGCCTTTGCGGCCTGATGTCGTGTGCATGGATTGGCATTGCAGCGTGAATTTGACGTGTTCCTTGTCCATCGGCAACACGAGATCACAGTCAAAAAATTTGCAGTCTCGCAGCACCGGCACATCGTCTTTTTGAACGATCACACCCATCCCGCCACCGCTGATATTCACCAGCTTGCCTTTGAAGGCCAACTCATGCATCGGGTGCTTAAGCACTGGATCCAAGGGTAAAAACTTGATCGGTTCGATTGGCATGGCGGTGACATGAACACGAAAATAAGCCCGTCGCTGAGCTGAACCAATTTTTTTCGGGTAGGTGATCTGATAGCCAATGGTCTGGAATTTGGCGTTGATGGCAAACTTGATTCGCTCTTCGATTTTGCAGGCCAGTTCCAGTCGCATGGATCGGTGAACCAGGACTACGTAAATCGGGCTGCCGGTTTTGAACGCCTGTTTGGCAGCCGCAGCGGTGGGGACTTCCACCACCAGATGGTGTTCGTTCATGTCCAGCAAACGCGAGCCATAGGCTACCTCTTCGCTGTAGTTTGCGTCCTCCATGCTAAACGGACTGATAGCAACCGCTCCATTGCGTTGGAGGATGTGTTGGGCGATTTCAATCCATTGGGTTTGAAGTGGATCAGACACGGCAAGCTCAGTTTAAATCTCAGGACGGTGAACGCCAATGAATACTCTAACGCTCATTGGCTTGTTATACCAGTAGGAATATTGCTCATTGGCAACGTTGTGGCCTCATGGATTATCATGTCGCTCATGTCCATTATTACCCCCGGTTCCGATTTAACACTTGCTCCGACCATCCGCCCTTGGGTGACGCAGGGGCAGTTGTCCATTAAACAGTCGCTGACCCAGTTGGCCAAGTTCAAGTTTCATGCAGTGCAGCTTGATGCGACGTTGTCAGGCATTCGCCCACGGGAACTCGATCAACGCAGCCGAAAGGATTTGCTCGCGGTTCTCACGCGTTCGAGTATGCGTCTTGCAGGATTGGATTGCTTTATCCCACGCAAGGATTTTATCTCCACGGAAAATGTCGATCGCGCGATGACAGCAGCGTTGGCTACGATTGAGTTGGCTGCGGACCTTGGACGCGTCCCGGTGAGCCTTGCTTTGCCGGTTACTGATCTGGATAACGACGTGAAGGCTGCGTTACTCACCGCTGCCGATTCTCAGGGTGTGAATCTTGCTGTTCATGCAGAGGATCAAATGGATGCGTTAATTGGCTGGATCGACGAAGTCAGTCAACCGATTCTGGGCATGAGTATGGACCCTGCGAGCCTGATTGCTTCGGATGATGATCCGGTGGCACTGACACAGAAGCATGGTGATCATCTGACCGTGGGGCGGCTGAGTGATTACCGTAAAGATGCCAACATACGCTGCGCGGTGGGTGAAGGCTCACTGGATGTGATGAGCTACCGGCTCATGCTCGACATGGCCAAGGGACGTCGCGGCCCGGTTGTTTTGGACTTGCGCAGCTTGGAGTACCCGCAACAGGCAGCAGTCGATGGCGCGAAAGCATGGGACGATGCGCTGGCGTTGTAAAAGAATGGAAGCTCAACCGCTTGCGGTTTAGCGCTCTTTCCCCAAAGTGATCAGTATGGAATTATTGACGATGCGTATCGCTCAACCGCATGCGATTGAGCTGGTGTTACCTGATTAGCCCGTGATGAACTGATACAGCAGGCCGTCCTGCATGCCGTCGATGAGCAGGGCGTCGGCGTCTTGTTTGAGGATGGCGCCTGCAGCTTTGTAGCCACTGCGGACGGCACCTTCCATCGTGGCCGGCCAGCCTGAGTCGGTCCAGTCGCCTGCAAGGATCAGGTTTGAGATCGCACCGGTTGCAGTGGGACGGATGTCATCAATGCCCGGGGAAAGGCGGAACGTGGCACGTTTTTCCTTGACCACGCGACGATGCACCGGCTGCAGTGTCCCAATGCGCGGCAGAATACGACGCATCTCTTCGACCACCATGTTCGTGATCTCATCGGCACTCATCGGCATCAGGTCATCGGCAGCACTGATCACGCCATGCAGATGTTGCCAACCGGCGCCGTCGATGCCCTTGTTGAAAATCCAGTGCAGCGGACTTTCAGTTAACGCCATGTGTGGCAGGTCCATGATTTCGTGGCTGAACCAGATGTGAATGCCCACAATCGGGCTCACACCAAATTGCCCAAGGTGTTGCAATCGCGCGTCGGCTTTGATCGCTTGATCATCACTGAGTTTGAGCAGTCGATCATAGGGCACGGTGCTGACGTATTGGTCAGCGGTGAGAACATCACCTTCACCGATTTTCAAGCCTGTGATTTTCCCATCTTCAAAGAGCAGTTTCTGGGCACTGGTTCGTAGTAACACCTGGCCACCGGCTTTTTCAATCGCATCTTGAGCTGCATCATAAAGTCGAACCAACGGCACCTTGGGAAGACCCATGTGATACGCCTGGGCGTTGGCACAGAATGCTTCCTGAAAAACTTGAAGCGCGTAGTCGGCTGCCATGTTCTGGGGTTGTTCGTTCAGGGCACTGATGGTGACGCAGGCCCAGAATTTCTGGATCGCGCCCGGCGGTTGTTTGTGCTGCTTGAGCCAATCCGCAAAGCTTCGGTGATGCCATTTTTTGCGACCTTCGGCGCCGAGTTTCATCACGGCAAGCATGCCTTTGGAGATGGCAAATTTTTCCGCCCATGTCGTGCCTTTGAACCCGAGCATACTGGTCGTCAGATGCGTCGGGGCAGGCAGGTCATCACCTTCCATCTCATCAATGACACCTTGGTTGTTGCAGAAGTAAAACCGCTTATGCCAGTCGATCTGGTCCGCCATCCCAAGCCGTTCGTAAAGGTCCATGAGATTGGTACAGCAGCGAAGCAGGACATGCTGACAGTTGTCCAGCAGGTCATCGGTTGCAGGATCATCAAAGCTTGTTGCTCGCCCACCAAGTCGGATGCGTGTTTCAATGAGCGTGACCTTTTGGCCGGCATCGGCAAGTTGAAGCGCTGCTGCAATCCCAGCCAATCCGCCGCCAATGATCAATGTGTCGCAATGGGTGTTTGTTTGGTGCAATTGGTAATACTCTTTTTTAACCGCCAAGACGCCAAGAACGCCAAGTTAAGAGAGAATGATACGCTGGATACCATCTTTGAGCACACTGGTATTGAAGTTGATTAACAGGCCAAGCTGTAATTGTGTTGCTTTGAGATAGCTTATGACTTGGGCATGATGAATGGCATGTAATTTTTCGACGGATTTTAATTCTAAAACCAGCTTATCTTCAATCAAGAAATCCAATCGCCCCTCACCGACGAGATGGCCTTTGTAATTAAGTGTTACAGGCGACTCAGTTTTGTGTTTGATTTGTTGCTCGTTTAGTTCAATCGACAGAGCCTTGGCGTATGTTTGTTCTATAAAACCCGGGCCAAGATGTTTGTGGACTTCTATTGCGGCTCCAATGACACGATGTGCCAATGCGTCCAGTGCTGTATCAGGTTCATCGACCATGTATTTATCTCTCCGACCTTGGCGTTCTTGGCGTCTTGGCGGTTCAAACAAAATGGTTTACTTGGCTTTACGGAACTTGGCACGCATGGCGATGGTGGTTTTCTGGAACTTGGTTAATCGCACGCGCTCGGTCAACACGCGGCGGGGGTTGGCTGCGATTTTTTCCAGAATGCCGCGGTAGATTCGCATCATGGCCCAACTGGTCGATTGACAGTCAGCTGACAGGTAAGACTCCAGTGATTCGGAGTCTTCGTAGTAGCTGAAGGCACGCTCGATCTGGAACTTCATGAAGCGATCAAAATGCTCATCCGGTTCACCTGATGCAAAGACCTTGGGATCGACCTTGAACTGGGCGAGTTCCTCAGCAGGCAGGTACACGCGATCACGCTGTGAGTCTTCGTGGACATCGCGGAGAATGTTGGTCAGCTGGAAGGCAATGCCACGCTTTTCAGCCAGCAGTTGGGTGTCCTTGCCACCGGTGTAACCCCACACACTGATGCAGGTGAGCCCGACGACGGAGGCAACCTTGTAGCAGTAGTCGTAAAGCTGCTCGAAGGTATTGAAGGTCTCGGTGCCCAGGTCGCGGAATTGCCCATCAAGCATGTCATGCAGGTATTGCGGGGCGATGGGGTAATGCTGCATCACGTAATTAAATGCCGGCCAGATAGAGTCGGGCTTGTTGTCCGCTTCATCAATGCGGGCAGTGTCGATGACCTGCTGCATTTTGCTACGGAATTTGGCAATGCGTTGGCCAAGTTCACGGGGCGTCCCCATATCCACGGTGAGCTGGGCGGGGTCCTGATCGACCAGATCATCACAGGCACGCATAAAGGCGTAAATGGCGTAGAGCGCATCCCGCTTGAGGCCCGGCGTGAGTTTGAGGCCGTAGTAAAAATTCCGCGCATGCGTCTTGGTGACATCACGGCAGTAGGTCATGGAAGCCGCGGTGATCGCGTCCATGGATGAAGCCGTATTGGATGGACTGAGGCTCGAAGCCTGCAGATTCGTCATATCGATTCCCACACATCTAGCCCATGATCGGCGAGAACACTCGAGCCAACACCGCTCGCATCATCAGTCCGACCTTGGTGACTTTGGTTAACCTGGGGCGCGATTGGAGCGTATCAAATCCCTGGGATTCAATCCGCTTGAGTATCGCTTCGCCGCCCAGTGTAAACAGCTTGATATCAATCCGCACATCACGATTGACCGTCGGGAGTAACTTTCGACCTTCAGCAAAGAGTGGCCATGTTCGTTGGCATAATTCAGCGACCGTCTTGCGGTAGGGCGGCAGGACCGCATTAACGCCGATCGTTGGCACACACGCCGTCGTGGAGCAGCAGTCGCCTTGGTCGCGCCGCTTGCCGTCCGCCTTGATGATGTCCACCATGTCATTGACCGAGAGCCCATGCTTGCGAGCGACATCACGCGGGATGTACACACGGTCACGCTCGATGACATCACGACGGACATCCTGCCAAAAGTTGGTCAGCTGCAGCGCAGTGCAGGTCTTGTCGGACAGTTGCTGGCGTTCGTCATCACGATAGCCACACATGTACAGGACCAATCGCCCGACGGGGTCGGCACTGCGCGTGCAGTAGTCAAGCACCTGGTCCCACGTGTCATACCGATTGACCGTCTGATCCTGCACAAAAGCATCAATCAAATCCTCAAACGGTTTGCGTGGGATGTCATGCTTGTCAATGACGGGTTTGAGCGCGATGTAGACCGGGTGTCTGGGGTTGCCCGCGTAGCACGCATCCAACTCCGACTTCCACCAATCAAGTAGCTCTAAAGACTTCCGGGGGTCGCCCACTTCATCGCCTAGGTCATCGGCCCAGCGACAGAAGCTGTAGACCGCATGGAAATCCTGCTTCATCGGCTTGGGAAGGAACCAACTGACGACAGTGAAATTTTCGTACTGCGTTTCGGTGAGCTTTTTGGTGTAGCTGACTGCCTGATCATAGGAAACCGACTGACAATGGTCAGGGCCGAAGGTATCGAGATCTTGCAAAACCAGTGAGGTCATGGGGCGGTTGTTCCACGTGCCTGGGACAAAAGTTACAGAATCCGATTATACGGCAGGATTCACTGTGAGGGAATTTGAGCCTAACCGCTTGTTTTGAGGGTGCGGTTATGCGTATAGGACCAAGACATGTAACCACAGATGAACACAGATAAACACAGATTTCAAGACAGAACGATGTGAATCTTTGCCTTTATCAGTGTTTATCTGTGTTCATCTGTGGTTTATTGTCTTGAAAACGAAATGGGATCACAGTTGAAATAACGCTATACCGCATCCTGGAAGCAAGCGGTTTGATTCAGTGAAATCCGCAATGTCTCTTCAACCCCTGGTCCCTAGTGGCTAGTCCCTAGTCCCTATCTCTGCTATCATGTCTCATTCCCTACCGCAGTCGACAATTTGGAGATTCGCCGTGAGTGATTACAAGCGCATCGGACATCTCAAGGACTATGCCAGCTTCACCGAGTATCTGAAGCAGCTTGGGCTTGAGTTGCCGGTTGATGAAACGATTCTGTCGGAGGCTGCCGGTAGCCCGATGGCTCAGACCATGCAGGTGGGCGATTTCACCGTCGGTAACCGTTGGTGCATTCACCCCATGGAAGGCTGGGACGCCAACGCGGATGGCACGCCCACCCATTACACGACTCAACGCTGGAACAAGTTTGCCATCAGTGGCGCCAAGCTGCTCTGGGGCGGTGAAGCCTTTGCCGTCCAGCCTGATGGTCGCGCCAACCCCAGCCAACTTTATTACCGTCCTGAAAACCTCGACGCCATGCGCGAGCTTTACGACGTAACCGTCAAAGCCCATGCCGATCGCTTCGGCACAGCAGACGATATGCTCCTGGGTTTGCAGTTGACGCACTCAGGCCGCTTCTCGCGTCCTAATGACAAAACAAAGCTCGAATCCAAGTGTGCGTATCACCACCCGACATTGGATGCACGCTGTGGCGTCGACCCGAACTCCGATGAGCAGATCATCACCGATGACTACATCAAAACGCTCATCGACAACTACATCATTTCCGCCAAGTTCGCCCAGCAAGCTGGCTACAAGTTCGTCGACGTGAAGCACTGTCACGGCTATCTCGGCCACGAAATTCTCTCGGGCTATGATCGTCCCGGTAAATATGGTGGCGACCTTAAGGGCCGTACCCAATTCATGCGTGAGATCATCGAAGGCATCAAAGCAGAATGCCCGGGCATGATCATCGGCGTGCGTATCAGCATCTTCGATCAGGCTTCGCATAAGCCCGATCCGACCAAAGGTAAAGGTGCCAAGCTCGGCCCCGGTATCCCTGATGATTACGCTGATGAAGTGGCGTATCCCGGCTTTGGTTGCAGCCGTGAAAACCCGCAGGAAATGGATCTGACCGAACCCATCGAAGTGCTCAAGATGATGCGCGACGAAATGGGTGTGGATATGGTCAACATCTCCGCCGGTTCACCGTACTACAATCCGCACATTCAACGTCCTGCGTTCTTCCCGCCGTCCGATGGCTATCAACCGCCGGAAGATCCGCTGGTGGGTGTGGTCCGTCAGATTCAAGTCGTTGGTGAAATCAAGAAAGCCGTCCCCGACTTGCCGATGGTGGGCTCCGCGTACAGCTATCTCCAGGAATGGCTGCCCAACGTCGCCCAGGCCGTCGTGCGTGAAGGTCTCGTCGACAGTGTTGGTATCGGCCGCCTGGTGCTCAGCTATCCGGATATGCTTGCTGACACGCTGGAGACCGGCGAGATCAAGCAGCCCAAGTTGATTTGCCGCACTTTCAGTGATTGCACCACCGCACCGCGTAACGGCATTATTTCCGGCTGTTACCCCTTGGACGACCTGTACAAGAACACGCCTGAATACAGCATGCTCAAGGATGCCAAGCAAGCCCTCCGCGAGAAACTCAAAGTCATCAACCAAGGCTAAAAATTGCCCAAAGCCCTCCGAGAAAAGCTCAGGGCCAACAGCTTGCCAGTTCGCCATCGGATTGGAACGAAAGCTACAACCGCCCCCAATGAGCGACTCAAGGATGGCTTCAAAGCCTTCACAAAAATCTCAGGGCCAACAAACTTGCCAATCCACCCTCGGATTGGAACTAAAGCCCTGGGGTTTCAACCCCAGGGGATGCCTTGAAACGATTGACAATTGATCATCAAATAAGAACCGTGCTGTCTCCCAAAGGCAGCACGGTTTTTCTTTGGCTTACGCAAAATCCATCACAACAATACCCAAGCCCCATTCTTATCGGAGGATGCCAAATTTAACAGGATATTTCAAAATTTTACTTCTCCCCCAGCTTACGCAAATCCTATAATCAGAAGCGATGGGAGAACACTTTCATATCCACTGCGAGATTTGTGACACCAAGTTGCGCGTGCCCGAAGAGTCGCGCGGCTTGGCAGTTCGTTGTCCACACTGTGAACATGTCCAGCATGTCCCCACGCTCAACGAAGAGTCCATGGCCGATACCGCAGTGGAAAATCCCACCTCCTCCGACTTTGCGGAAAACCTATCTGAACTTTCCGATGACGAGGACACCTTCTGCCCCGAATGTGAAGCCGTCATCCCCGCAGGCCAAACCGTCTGCAACAACTGTGGCTTTAACACCGAAACCGGCATGACCTTCACCCGTGGCGCAGCAGCTTTCAAGGCGCCACGAAGACGATTGCCGATGCCCGCTTTCATGTCCGTCATTCTCGGTGCCATGGCTGATGTCGTACGCATGATCTCGCCTCGCGGCGTTCATCCCACCGTCACAGGCACGGGCATGTTTGCCATCATGATCCTGCTCATCGGCGGGGGAGGTTTCTGGCTGTCCAACTCCATCGAAGGCAAAGCCAAGCACCTGCGTGTCCGCATCGTCCAGGAGCTGGAAACCTATCTCAACGCCGAATACCCCGGGCAGGTCAAATCCGATTACATCCGTGTCGTCGACCCCGTCAACATCAATCTCGCTCGCACCACCGGCATTCAGGACCGCGTCCGCTACACCGCCCAGCTCTCCGTGGTCACCAACGGCCAACGCCGCATCATCGGTACCGTCGAAGGCACCTACGACTCAGGCCTGCTGTTCTACGGCCTGGAACTCACCCACACTGTCCTCTCAACTGATTTTGATCTCTTCCCCGATTTCGTCGACACCATCACACGTATTCATCCGATTGCCCGATAGGTTGTATCAGTCTCAGTCAAATCGCCTGGCG
>JBICHS010000394.1:0-9663 GCA_043101135.1 Phycisphaeraceae bacterium JB051 | reverse complement strand
AGGCAGGCCAGGAGTGTCATGAGCAGACGATGATTCATTGAAATTGTCATTATTTTGCCTAGTCAAAATTAATTGTTTTTGTCGTCAAAATAACAGGTATTTATCCAAACGCAACATGCGGGATTTTTTTCTTTGAAAATGTGACACTACTTTGACTACATTGGCACTCTGGCGGCTTCACTTGATGTGATTACGCTGGCCAGGTGCAATTTGTGAGTCATTCTTGATGACTTTAGTCAATCGTTTTGTTACTTAACGGCATGATAAGTATGGAGATCCTGTTTACGGCGATATTTATATATGCGAGTCGTTCTCAAATATTGTTCTTGCAAAAAAAGTGTCAAGCCCATTTTGTCTTTTTTTGTGAGGGTGTAAAAAAAACAGCCAACGATCGGCAGGTTCTTGCGGAATGGATGTGTTTTTCAAAGCTATGTGATGGATTAAATGTTGTGCATTTAGGCCTCTGACGCCGCTTAGCAACCACCTTTGCCACTGTTGCCTTTCCCGTTGTTGTTCTTGCCTTTGCCGTTGTTTTTGCCGCCGTTGTTTTTGCCGTTGTTATCGCAGCTGTCGTTGTTGTTTTTGCCTTTGTCGTTGTCGTCGCAGTCGTTGTTTTTGCCGCCGTTATTTTTGCCGTTGTTATCGCAGCTGTCGTTGTTGTTTTTGCCTTTGTCGTCGTCATCGCAGTCGTTGTTCTTGCCACCGTTATTTTTGTCGTTGTTATCGCAGCTGTCGTTGTTGTTCTTGCCTTTGTCGTTGTCATCGCAGTCGTTGTTCTTGCCGCCGTTGTTTTTGTCGTTGTTATCGCAGCTGTCGTTGTTGTTCTTGCCTTTGTCGTTGTCGTCGCAGTCGTTGTTCTTACCGCCGTTGTTTTTGTCGTTGTCATCGCAGTCGTTGTTTTTGCCGTCGTTGTTCTTACCGCCTTTGGACTCGTCATCGACATCACCGGAGGGGTCTTCTTTGCCGTTGGGGCCACCATTTCCTTTGCCTGGGTTTGAGGAGTCTACGCCATCCTCATTGTTGCCGTGCCCGTTGTTGTTTTTGCCCTTGTTGTCATCGTCGCAGTCGCCGTTCTTGCCGTTGTTCCCTTTGCCGTTGTTGTCACAGTTTTCCCCATCCTCATTGTTGCCGCCGTTGTTCCCATTGCTGGTTGACTCGTCATTGCTGCTCGATGATTCGTCTTCATTACTGCCGTTGCCGTTCCCATTGCCATTGTTACCGGCATTGCCGTTGTTGCCATTGGATTCGTCATCGACATCACCGGAGGGGTCTTCGCCACCGTTGGGGCCGCCGTTGCCGTTACCGGGATTGGAGGAGTCAACGCCATCGTCGTTGTTGCAGTGGCCGTTGTTGCCATTGCCATTGCCGTTGCCGTTGTTGCCATTGCCATTGCCTTTGCCGTTGTTACCGTTGTTGGTCGACTCGTCATTGCTTGAGGAATCGTCATCGTTGTTGGCGTTGCTGGTTGATTCGTCTTCATTACCTGCATTGCCATTGTTGCCATTGGATTCGTCATCGACATCACCGGAGGGGTCTTCACCACCGTTGGGGCCACCGTTGCCGTTACCGGGATTGGAGGAGTCAACGCCATCGTCGTTGTTGCCGTGGCCGTTGTTGCCGTTACCGTTGTTTCCGTTATTGCCGTTGTTACCGTCGCTGGTCGACTCGTCGTTGCTTGAGGAATCGTCACCGTTGCTGCCGTTGCTGCCGGTGCCCCCCGATGTGGTTCCGCCGTTATTACCATTATTACCATTGTTGCCGTTGTTGCCGTTGTTGCCGTCGGTGTTACCGGGGTTGGATGAATCAGAACCGTCAGCATCATTGCCATGGCCATTGTTGCCATCGTCATCATCGCTGTCGTCGAGCGTGCTGCCGTCGCCACCGCCGGTGTAGTCGGTTGCATAGGCTGCTGCGACGAATGTACCTGAGCCGTTCGCTGCCAGTTCGAGTGTTTCCATGCGGATTTTGCGTTCGACGTGGCCGTCAGCATAAAGCACGTTCATTTCGCGATAGTGACGGTTTTCGCGTGCATAGTCGATCATGTCGAATGTGCCGGGATAAGAACCGACGATGCTCTTTTCGCCTTGACCGACACCACTCATCGAACCGTCATACATGGTGACGATACGGCTGGCATCGACAAGGTCATACATGCGTGCTTTGCGAACCAGCAGGTCGACGTTCATGCCATAGTCCATGTCTTTGGTCTGAACCTGGTTGCTGTTATTCAGAAATGAGATTTGGTTGGCTTGCAGCACTTCAGGGCAAACCGAAATCGTGTCCTGCATGTAGTCCATGCCCGAATCGCTGAGGTTACGCAATTCGGTGGAGACGGTCAGTGATTGGGCGTCATAGCCGAAGCTGTATTGAAAGTTGGGGAAGTAACCTTTGTGATCCTGGGCATAGCGTTCAATGTGTTTGCCCATGTCGTATTCATGGGTCATGCACACGGCACGCTTGGAGGCGCGACGGACTTCCGTCAATGCAGGCAAAAGCGTGGCGATCAACATGGTCATGATGGCCAGCGAGACAAGCATGTCGATGAGGGTGAAGCCCTTTGACTGTTTGGCTGCGTTGTTGATCGTGTTGTTGGTGTGCATGGAAGTTGCTTTCATGGCCCATTTCTCCTTACCGGGACATCTGGACAGTCCCGTGTTCAGCTCTAGTTAACGATGTGAAATCCAGAGATGTGAAGATAGATAAGATGAAAAGATGGCTTGACGTGGCGGGTTGTAGCGATTGCTCCGGTTGCAATGACTGGGCAAGGCGAATAAGCGTTGTGAGCTCGGTGGATCGGCCTGCCAAACCGGTCCCTGATATGGAATTTCAAATCTGCTGACCCGTTGCTATCCTATGGCTGAGCACAAAAGTTCTTCAGCGCTTTTGACAGTTTCCCTCTTAGCGGTAAAAATGATTCGACCCGCTACGAATCCGCAGCTTTTGCAACTTTAACCCTCTTAGGAGAGTGTCTACGATGGCATTGAACATCCGCAGTACTGATGAATGTGAATTGGACCTGGTGTCCCTTGGTGAATGCATGATCCGTTTGAGCCCCGAAGGCCATGGTCGCATTGAGTTTGCCAAGAAAATGGAAGTCTATGTTGGTGGTGGTGAATTCAACGTCGCCTACGCCCTGGCACGTCTTGGCCTCCGCACCGGTTGGGTCGGCGGCCTGGTCGATAATCCCGTTTCCATGATCGCAATGAACCACGCACGCGGCGTTGGGATGGACGTCGAGAACGTCGTCACCATGCCCTACGACGGCGTGGGTCGCAAGGCACGCATGGGTCTGAACTTTACCGAAGTCGGCGTTGGTCCCCGTGCTGCTGTCACGCTGTATGACCGTGGTCACAGTGCAACGGCCAACATGCAGCCCGGTGATGTCGATTGGAAGAAGCTCTTTGCTGATCGCGGCGTTCGCTGGTTGCACACCGGTGGTATCTTCACCTGCTTGTCTGAGTCCACCCGCCTGGTTGCTGCTGAAGCCCTCAAGGCTGCTCACGAAGCTGGCACCATCGTCTCCTATGACCTGAACTTCCGTTCCAAGCTCTGGTCTTCCGAAGAAGCCATCGCAACCACCAAGCCGTTGATGCAGTACATCGACTGCCTCATAGGTAACGAAGAAGATTTTCAGCAAGTCCTTGGTTACGAAGTTGAAGGGGCGGATGTTGAAAGCGGTGGCGAACTGCCCATCGAAAAGTACAAGGACATGGTCCGTCAGGTCGTCAAGGATTATCCCAACATCAAGATCGTGGGCACCACGCTCCGCGAAGTGATCAACGCAACCGAAAACAACTGGTCTGCGATTCTCTATGATGCCGAGAAGGATGTCTTCTATCACGGCCCGAACTTCGAACGCCTGATCCTCGAAGATCTCGTCTGCGGTGGTGACGGTTTTGCTTCCGGTTTCTCCTATGCCTTCCTGGCTGGCAAGACCGCTGAAGAAGCCGTCAACTGGGGCACCTGTCATGGCGCGATGCTCATGACCACCCGCGGCGATACCTCCGAGATCACCCTCAAGGAACTGCAGCACGTCGTCGGTGGCGGCGGTGCTCGTATCGTTCGCTAATCCAAGCACGATATCGACAACCCAATCATCAACGCAACACCCTCGGAGCTTTTCCGGGGGTGTTGTTATTGGGTGATTAGAAGATGTGAAATCAAATAGAAAAAGCCCGGGAGTGTGAGCCGGGCTTTTTCCGATGAGGAATTGAGCCGATCTGAATCGATCAGCCAATGGGTACGTTTTGTTTTCTTTCGTCGCCTCTTGCCACGTTGGTAGGGCGATGATGTGTATTAAAAAAATCCCGAACCTCAACCTGGGCTATTCAACGGTCGTGCCTATGTCCAAGTTTCCCGCTTATTACAAGTCGACTTGTTGAATCCAACCCAGTACCCAGGTGAGGTTCGAGACTGACTCCTTAAAGTGTGTTGGTTGTTCGATCACTTATGCCGTCGGGCTTGTCGCAATGACGTAAGCCGTCAAGATCAGGACGCAAACGATGGTGAGGCCGGTGAGGGTAAGTCCCAGATAGTCCCCCCAGTGGCTGATGTCTGATTGTGTGTGTCGTTTATGGTGTTTCATATTATTTTAAATGCAATTGAGATTCTTTCTCAATAAGATATCAAAAAAGCAATGTTTGTCAACGCATTGGATTGTGTTTTTGATGAAATTAGCCTGAGGTCGATTTGTAAGTGATTTTAAAATAGGGACTTGGTCTTGTTTAAAGCTGTAAAGAAAAAACACAGATGCCGAGCTGACACCTGTGTTTCGTTTTGTTTGAGTTGTTGTATCACTTGCCGTGAAGCTGGTGTCGCAGGCGTGTGATACGAAAAACGCAGACACCACAATGATGTCTGCGTTTTTATTTTGTCTTGTTTCATCAATGCCGTGACCTTCCCGGGGCACGGGTTGCGTGATAGCGATTACTCTGCCGGCGGCATGTCGGCACAGAAGTCGATCATTTCCGCCAGCGTCGCGCTGCGGGCGTTGCGGACATAAAAACCGCTTGCTGCAGTCCCCGTGCACACGGCTTGGGTGACAGGCAGACCTGCCAGCAAGCCAAGGCAGAAGCCGGCGTTGAAGTTGTCACCTGCACCGGTGGAGAGTTTGGGTTTCTTGACGAACGGGCCTTGGAAGCGGCCGGACTCAACACTGTTTTCGCCTTGGACCGCAGCAGCAGCACAGCTACGCGGGTGGATGACCACAGCCTTGATGCCGAGCTTTTCACGGATGCGCTGGGCGGTGAATTCAATCTCCGCTTCGGCATCGGCTTGCACTTCAATACCAAGCACCTTGGCGATCTGCGTGGATTCAGCCAGGTTCAGACCCAGCACCACGTCAGCAAGTTTGCTCATCTTGGTCAGGCGACCCAGGGCATCTGCGATGTCTTCGCGGGTACGCTTGGCAGGGTCCGCCAGGTCGACAAAGATCATGCGCTTCTTGCCGTTGACATCTGTTGCCACTGCAGGCAGGATTTCGTCAATGAGCAGATCCCAGATGCTGTTGAGCTTGGTGAGCATCGTCCAGTTGACCATGCCCAAAAACGCGGTGTCACCGATGATCTGCTGGAACTTGCCTTTGCCCAGCACTTCGTTGAGTGTGTCGGCATTGACGTCTTTGAGTGACGAGTGCTTACCCATCATCAATTTGCCGTCTTCAAATTCCAACGCGTCGGTGTAACCGGGGTCAGCAATGGAAAGGATGTTGGCGATCTCGGCAAACGGCAGGAACACTTCATCAAGGTTCGGATGACCGAGGTTGCCGATGTAGGTCACGGGCAAGCCATAGGACGCCAGGGCGTTCGCCATGATTGGGCCGTTGCCACCGAGCTTGCGGAGTTTGGTCACCAGTTCGATGTTGGCTGATTCGCCAGCTGCCGCGACGATGCGTTCGCCGTACTCTTTGATGGTGGGGACGGGTTGATAGTTGTCCGCATCCTGACGGGTTTTGACCACGTCGATGATCGAGTCGACAAAGCCGTCAAAGCCCACGGTGGTTTTGACCGAATCAATGGTCTTGGAAAATTCCTTAAGGCCTTCGGACGCGGCCTTGGCGATTTCTGAGCGTTGCATATCTGAGTTCCTTCACTCCACGAGTTTGTTGAATAAGGGGCGGGGAGTCGGGAAGTTTATCAGATTACAAACGTTTGTGAAAGGGGGATTAGCCGTATCCCGGCGATCAAATGGTCACCGGGATACGGGTTGGATGCATTTGTCGGGTCATGCGGTTTGTATCTGGAGCAGCTTGCCGACATGGCGAATCAACATCATCAAGCAGGCTCTGGCTGGTTTGGCTTTATGATCTCGCTTGGTCATGGTTTTGTGGATACGGCTTAGCGAGTCAGGCTTACAACCGTCATGCTGTGTGGTGGCAATGTCTGTGAGAGGGTTTGTTTTTTGCCATCACGGGAGATGGTCTGGCTGGGGATTGCAATCGGCCCTGACCATGGGAATTGCTGGGTGTTGATGCTATCGGCTTTAGGCCACATACTGTCGGGCTCTTCGGGGGCGAGGGTGCCCATGATGTGACGAACCGTCGCTTTTTGCGATGCGTCCCAAGGCAGGTTGGCGGTTTGTTCCTTGCTGGATCGATTGATGATGACCCAGTGACGCTGCGATTTATTTTCGAGCATGGCAGCAGCTAACGTGTTGATCGGCTCATCGGAGATGGCTGTGAAATCAAGTTGCGTTGGTTGCTGAATCGTCACGGGGTACATGGTGTCAGCGTCTTGGAGCAATTGTGAGATGTAGCTGAAAATCTGGGTCTTGGGGCCGACGCGCCACTGTTCATTGATCCGACGAACGATACGGAAGCCGGGAGGGCCTCCCATGCTGTGGTAGTGCATCACCGGCCACATTTCAGGATCGTTGATCGCGCTGATAAGGTAGGAAGCAATCATCAGGCCATGCATCGCAGAGTCGCTGACTTTTCCGAAGTATGCTTCTGCCGCGTCGTGCTGGAGGACGCGTGCTTCCATGAGATGGTGGAAGGCTGCGTTATATTCCGTGAGCCAGATCGGCACGCCGCCGAGTTTTTCGCGGGACATCTTCGCTGCGGCTTTCATGTATTGACCGGGGAAAGCCAAAGTTAAATCTTCCCACTGCTCGGGCTTGTATTGGCGAAGCCGATCAGGACTGATGCCATAGCTATGCAAAACGATGGCATCGAAATACTGGCGGTCGGGCAGAAGCAATTCGTTCCACGTGTCCCCGCGTTTGTTGGCAGAGCCTGATTCCTCTTCCGCTTTTTTGGGCTTGGTGATGTTATGCCCGTTGGCAACGACCGCGATTTGAGCTTGCGGGTAAAGCTGTTTGATACGCTGCATCACAGGGCGAATGGCGTTGGCATATTCTGTTCCCGTGGGGAAGGGACGCCAGAAGGCGCCGCCGCTGCATTCATTGCCCATCTCCACGTAATTGCAGGCAATGTCCTGATCCTTGAGCATTTCAAAAAAGCGGATGTTTGACTGCGGCGTCAACGTCACCGGGTTGGGAATCCAGAACGGCTCGACGTCTAATCGCTTGCACATGTCCGCAAAGTTCACCGCACCGAACGTGTGTTCCGGATGCTGTGCGATGCGCTTTTTCATTTCACCATGTCGACGATGCCAACCTTTTGGGCCATAGGAATTGATCACGTCATCTGCCACGAATTGGCTTGTTTCCCAGTTAAAAAGCGAACCGGACGTGCCGCCGGGATACCGCAGCGAGGTGGTGTTGGTGGCCTTGATGATCTTGTTAAAACCCGGGTCATCAAACTTCAAATCACCACGAATGAAGTTGTTGTTAAGCCCTGCGATCATGGGGTTGGCCTTGTAGGCTTTGCCCAACGAGAGCTGGTTTTGTGCACATGCCATGGTCGAGAAGATCAGGCACAGTGATAGCAGAATAGATTTGTTGAAAGTCATGTGAAACCTTATTAGAAAACTGATGCGTCAAAACTTATTGTTCACCACGCCAGAAGCCCAGCAGACTTGACCAGTCTGTTTCACCCCATGTTGCGATTTTGGTGATGGCTTTGGGGGCAGTGTGAATGTCAACGTAAAGGGTGTTGAGATTTTCATGGTGACGATTCGAGGCGATGACGAGGTCGTTGCGTTGGGCGGTGTAGTAAGTGGTCTTGGAGCCGTTGTTATCCATGAGCGCAGCGGTGTCACTGTGGACGACAACGTCTTCGGGCTTTTTCCATTCGCTCCAGTCGGTGCCGTTGAGGCTACCGTTGAGTGCGTAGCCACGCCATAGCCCATTTTCGGTTGAGCTGGCTTTGCTCCATGATGGGCATTCGTACATCGTGCCATAGAGATAGGTGTTGTTGGATGAGCCGATGGAATCGTTAGGGTTGGTGTATTTGAAGAGGCAGTGTTTGTTCCAGTACTTGTTGCCAGTGGATTGATAGCTGTAAGGCCAAGTGTACTTGAAGTCCTGTGCATAGCCTGTCAACGCGACGCCCAGTTGGCGGGTGTTGCTTAAGCACTTGGCAGCGTAGGCCGCTTCACGTGCCGAGGATAAGGCTGGCAACAGGATGGAAATCAGCAGTGAGATGATGCTGATGACCACGAGTAGTTCGATGAGGGTAAAAGCGTGGTGTTGCTTGGCGTTGTTTTGTTGCGTGAGGATCGCGCGACATGTCATGTGACATCTCCTGGTCAGTGTTGCTTGTTTGTTTGGCCTGTCCTGCAAGACTCAGGCAGGGGTGATCCTTGCGACCGACTCCCTGGAAAGCAGCGTCGGCATGACCTGCGAGACGCGCTGGGGAATTGTGCCTTTGGGATCGATCATCTGCCTTAAACGAACAGCAGCATGTTGACATATTTTTTCCAGCCCCATGTCCACCATGGTGATCGCTGGATCGGTCATCGAGAAAACGGTTTGGTCTGCGCCCATGCCGATGATGGATAAATCGTCAGGCAGTTTGCGGCCTATGGTTTTGGCAGCTTTGTAGATGCCCAGCGTCAGGCTGTTATCCATGCCCACGCATGCAGTGATTTGGGGGTGCTCAGTCAGCAAACGTGTAGCAGCTTCCTGCCCATCGCGCCAGGGCTGATCGGGGTCCAGATGCGTGACATTGGTATTGACGCGTGGCAGATCATCGAAGTTGATGCCGTACTCATCGAGGATCATGGCAGCGCCGCTGTGGACATCCATGCGGGTTTGCGTGTCAGCGGTGTTGCTGACGATGCCGATCTTGCGATGGCCTGCTTCAAGTAAATGTTCAAAGAGGATGCGCCCGGTTTCCAGACCGTCGACGACGACCGCGCTCATGTCCAGACCATCCAATGCGATGCTTGCCTGAATGCAGGGGATGCCCTTGTCAGCAAAGGCGCGGAAAGCATCGATGTACTGGCTTGAACCGGGTGGGAGGATGATCGCACCTGCTAAGGACTGCGTGTCCAGATTCAGGAGCATGTCCATCTGCTGATCAAAGTCGGTGTCCGCTGCGTGAACCATCAAGCGGTAGGGCGGTGTGTCCGATGTCATGCGCAGGCCTGCCCGAATCCCGCGAATGGCTGCGGACATGCTCGGCAATTGCAGGCTGCCCAGGATCAGGGCGACATCACGTTTTTTGATTTTGGGGTCGATCACAAACACACCACGACGCGGCTGGGAATCCAGAACGCCTTCGGCGGTCAAAGTGTTGATGGCCTGCTGGACAATTCCCAG
>JBICHS010000393.1:0-2665 GCA_043101135.1 Phycisphaeraceae bacterium JB051 | reverse complement strand
CAAAGAGATGGACCTGAAGGTTGGCAAGGACTACGACATTCTTTCGGTGAGTTTTGACCCGCGTGATACGGCGGTGGTTGCCAAGCTCAAGAAGCAGAACTATCTCAAGGAACTGGGACAAGCCGGTGCCGACAAAGGCTGGCATTTTCTGGTTGGCAAAGATCCTAGCATCAAGGCGTTGACCGAGACGGTGGGTTTTGGTTACCGCTGGAATGAAGATCGTAAAGAGTATGTTCATGCAGCAGCGTTGATCGTGCTCACGCCCGACGGGCAGGTTTCGCGTTATCTCTATGGCGTGAAATTCGTGCCTCGCACCACGCGGTTGAGCCTGGTTGAAGCATCGGAAAGCAAGATTGGCAACGTGGTCGATTCAGTGCTGCTTTACTGCTTTCTCTATGACGCAAACAAAGGTCGCTACACATTGGCGGCTTTGAACATCATGCGTGCTGGGGGCGTCATGACCGTGCTGATCATCAGCACCGTGGTCCTGATTGCTCTACGACGCGAACGTAAAAAACAGGCGATGACGGAGGCAACAGATACCAGGGACTAGCGATTAGGGACTTGGGACTAGGAAAAGGCATGGAAATCAAAATCGGTTTGAAATGCCTTGCCCTAGTCCCAAGTCGCTAGTCCCTAGTCTCTCAAACAAGGGTTATGAAACAACGATGATAAACCTACTAGCACAACTTGGCTCCCGTGTCTGGATGCCTGACAACGCGTCAAACTATGGCAGTGAAGTCGATGGACTGTTCTACTTCATCTACTGGCTGTGCGTGTTGATGTTCATGATGATTCTGGGTTGGATGATTCTGTTCGTGGTCCGCTATCGCAAGCGTGCTGGCTACGAAGCCAACAAGCCCGCGCCGCATCACTCCACGGCTTTGGAACTCACATGGTCGATCATTCCCACCATTGTGGTGATGGGCATTTTCTACTTCGGCTTCAAAGGCTTTCTGGATATGGCAACCCCGCCCAGTCAGGCCTATGAAATTCAGGTCATTGCCAAGAAATGGTCCTGGCAGTTTGTCTATCCCAACGGTCATGTGGACAACAACCTGCATGTCCCCGTGGACACGCCCATCCGTCTGGTGATGCAGTCTGACGACGTGATTCACAGTCTGTTCATCCCGGCATTCCGCATCAAGAAAGACACGGTCCCCGGGCGCTTTAACAAGACGTGGTTCACTTCTACGCAGCCTGGTCAATTCAACCTGTTCTGTGCTGAGTACTGCGGTCAGCAACACTCGGTGATGAAGTCCACGGTGGTTGTGCACGAAGCGGGTAAGTTTGAAGGTTGGCTCACTGATGCTGCCAACTTCCTCAAGACCATGTCACCCATCGAAGCCGGCGAGAAGATTTACAACCTGCGTGGTTGTGCTCAATGTCATACAGCTGATGGTCAGGCTTCAACGGGTCCGACGTTCAAGGATCTGTTTGGCCGTGAAGAAGCCATGAATGATGGCAGTAAGATTCTGGCTGATGAGTCATATATTAAAGAATCCATTCTCGAACCGGGTGCTCACATCGTTGCCGGCTATCAGAATGTCATGCCGACCTACAAGGGACAACTCAAGGACTCGGAGATCACCGCCCTGATCTTGTATTTCAAGTCCATCAGTAAACACTTCGATGGCACGATCCCGACCGAGCCACTGGAAAATGACGAGCAGGCCGCTGCTCAAACGGAGGGCCAGCAATGACCTCGATTCCCACACCTCATGCAAATGAACTGCCCGAGTCCCAACACAACTCCGGCGACAACTACCTCAACCACTCCAAGGGCTTTATGTCCTGGGCGTTCACGGTTGACCACAAGCGTATCGGCATCATGTACGGCATCTCCATCTGCGCGTTCCTGCTGCTGGGTGGGATCTTCGCACTGATCCTGCGCACCATGCTGGCGATGCCGATTGCCAATATCGAGAATCATGCCAACTATGATCCGGCATACCTCAAGCAGTGGATGGACATCTACAACCACATGTTCACGCTCCACGGTGCGGTGATGGTGTTCCTGTTTATCATTCCCGGTATCCCGGCTGTGTTGGGTAACTTCGTCCTGCCTTTGATGCTTGGTGCCAAAGACGTGGCGTTTCCCAAGCTCAACCTGGCGAGCTTTCACATCTTCGTGATTGGTTCAGTGATCCTGGCATGGGTGCTGCTCAAGGGTGTGATCGTGGCCTGCTTCCCGGGATTGGCAGCCTACATCGGCTACGGTGGTTTGGAAACCGGTTGGACGTTCTACACGCCATACTCCATGGACTCCAACTCCGCGGTCGTGGAAGCGACGCTTGGTGCGTTTGTCCTTGGTTTTTCCTCGATTCTCACAGCAGTGAACTTCATCGCTTCGATGCACATGCTGCGTCCCAAGGGGATGAACTGGTTCCGCATGCCGCTGTTCCTCTGGTCGCTTTACGGGACAGCGATTATCCAGTTGCTTGCCACCCCGGTGCTTGCCATCACGCTGCTTCTGCTCATCGCTGAACGTGCTTTCCGCGTGGGTATCTTTGACCCGAACCTCGATGGTGACCCGATTCTCTATCAGCACTTTTTCTGGTTCTACTCTCACCCGGCAGTGTACATCATGGTGCTGCCTGCCATGGGTGTGATCAGTGAACTGGTGACCGCTCATAGCCGCAAACATATTTTCGGTTACAGCTTC
>JBICHS010000392.1:0-2514 GCA_043101135.1 Phycisphaeraceae bacterium JB051 | reverse complement strand
CGAATCACCGACTCATTGAGCGGCTGTTGCAACAGTGAAATGATCCGTTGCATGAGCTGACCCATCGGGACCTGCGAAGGATCTTCGCCGGGGGCAACGAGGGTTTGCAGGTAGGGAAGCACGTGCTGGCGTACGGCGGTGTCGATGGCTTTGATATTCAGAAAGTAACCCGTCTGCGAATCCGGCTCCCCGCGACAGGTCACCAGCAATTCGTAGTATCTGCCTAACCCGGTCATCGCAGGCCAGGCGCTGAACGTGTTGAACTTGCCCGACTCCGGAGCCGGGATGCGATTTAAGCAAAAACGAACACAGCGGGTCAATTCAACCATAGCCCGCGATTGTAGCGGATTTGATGTGTTATCGTCATGTGATGTATCAAACGAATCAATTTCGCGAGATGTAAACAGCTGCGATGTAACACAACGCTGTTGCATCAAAGATGCAAGTTAACGAAAAAGTTTCGAACGCTACCCGTGCCGCAGGAGCGACACGGCTTTTGTTAAAACAATCACACTTCACTGATGCGTTCGAGCGCCAAAGCGTGGGCTTCCTGGTAGTGTTTGCCGAGGTTGCCCCAGTCGAAGTGATCACTGAAGGATTCGACGCGGTTACGCAGGCTGATGCGTTGACGGCTGTTGAGTTGCACGAAGTCGAAGAGGAAATTCGTGAGCTGTTCTGCAGCCTGGAACCAGTTGGGCTGACGACGATTCACGACGTACAAACCCTTGTCGGTATGATCGGGCAAGACCTGGGCCAGATACGAACCGAAGCCTGAGAGGTCGCTGGTCACCGCGGGGATACCCATGGCAATACATTCCAACGGCGTATAGCCCCACGGTTCGTAATAGCTGGGGAAGACGCCCAGGTGACAGGCACGGACGAACTGGTCATATTCCAAACCAAACAGCGGGTTGGTCGGCGTGATGAAGTCGGGGTGATAAATCACCTTCACCGGGCTGCTTTCTTCGTTAAACAGATGACAGCCACGGAAACGGTTGAGCACGTCATCCTTGCCATCGTCGACAAGGTCATGCGTGACGATCGAGGGCAGTTCGTGACGACGCCAAACGTGAATCATACGACGCAGACGCACAAGCCAATACTCATCGACCAGGCTGTTAAAGTCAGGCACCTTACCCTTGGCAGCTTCGCGGACGAGGCGTTCACCAATCTGCTGGGTAATGCCTTCGGAGATAGTCTGGAATTCCTTACGCATCGCGTTGGTCGACAGGGCGCCGACGTTAAGCGATTTGACCGGGCGTTTGGTGATGATAAAGCAGATGACGGTCTTGTCACTGCCTGCCACCTGCAAGCGATGGTTCAGTCGCGCCAAAGCTTCGATGGTCATATCAAAGCCCTTGTTGCGGAACTCATATCGCCCGGAGGTGAACATGTAGACGGTGTTGTCCAGGTCAAAGTGATAGCTGGGGAAGAAGTGACCGATGGTGAACTCGTGGAGTTTTTCCTTGTACTCACGGTGCAGGTTCTGGAACTCGTGAGCGGCGGCCCAACGTTTGATGTTCAAGCCGTTGGGTAAGAGAATCTCCGGCGCACGACCAAGCAGGTGGCGACATTCATCGGCTGTGACATCCGAAACCGTGGTGAACACATGCGAGCCATGCGCTGCAGCACGTTCAATGCGGAATTGTGTTTCGACGTTGAAATGCTTGGCTTCGGTGTCCGCGTGGTAGTCATGCAGGTGTTCGTAGAAATTGCCATCGTTCATGGCAAGGTAGCGACCGAGCATGGTGGCATGTGTCGTGAAGACGGTGGCGCCGGGCCATTGTTCACGGCGGAGCATCGGGATCGCGGTGCCTGCCATCCATTCATGGAAGTGGGCAATCAACGGGCGACGGCCGGACTCACGATGCGCGAGCATCTGCAGGAACATGCGAGTAACTTCACCGAAGGCGATGACGTTGTTGAGTAGTTCATCATCTTTGGGCGACTCAATACCATGGTCGACAAAAAGGCGGTACTTGATTTCATGCAGGCGGTTCATGACGTCCAGATAGTTGAGCAGGACGACATGCGGGCGACCGGTGACCAGCCAGCGACCGTAGTGAGCACCGATGCCCATCTCGCGCAGTTGCTTGACGACCTGACCGATGGAGCCGGTGAGCGGCGCCGGTTCAAATTCGGTAGCCATGGCATTGTCGGTGTAAGGGCCGACGAGGACGTAGCGGTTGCCCCACTGTTCGACCATGGCTGGGACTTTGGATCGGATGACGGTGTAGATACCACCGAGCTGGTTACAGACTTCCCAGGCGATTTCCATGAGCAGCGGTTCGCCGCGTCGTGTCTGTGCTTTACTGACGCGTTTGGTTTTGGGTTTACCGGACGAGGTCGAGGAGGTGGATCTTCTAGCAGCCATATACAACCATGCTTCCAACAGGACAAATGGACCGAATGATGGGGTTCATGATTTTACGAAGTTCTGACGTGTTGTGCATGGTCGCTAACCAAATATTGCCATGATTGCCACGAGGATGAGCATGATGGTGACACAAATGC
>JBICHS010000391.1:0-6904 GCA_043101135.1 Phycisphaeraceae bacterium JB051 | reverse complement strand
CTTAGGTCCCAAAGCTTCCGGGGGATAATGGGTTTGTGTATACCGGGCCAGACGTGTTGGTTGTGGGTGATCTTGCCAATGTAGACCGGGTTGGTCAACACTCGGTAGAGGTATTTGGGCGTGAGTGGTTTGCCACCGTGTGTGATGCCACGCGTGCTGGTCCATTGTTTGGTATTGTGGCCTTGGGCATTGAGTAGTTCGGCAAGTTCTAGCAAACTTTGCGATTCCAGATACCCCCGGAAGATTTTTTCGACCAGCTTGACTTCGTCGGGATGGATATGCAGATGTTTGTCGATGACTTTGTATCCTAACGGCGGTTGGCCCGTTACCCACAAACCCTTCTTTTTGGTTGCAGCCAACTTATCGCGGATGCGTTCGCTGGTGACTTCGCGTTCGAATTGAGCAAAGCTAAGGAGCATGTTCAATGTCAACCGACCCATTGAAGTGGTTGTGTTGAACTGCTGGGTGACGGAGACGAAGCAGACCTGATGTTCATCGAAGAGTTTCATGAGTTGAGCAAAGTCATGCAGGGAGCGTGAAAGACGGTCGACCTTGTAAACGACCACGACATCGATGCTGCCGTGCTTGATATCTTCGATGAGTTGTTGGATCGCTGGTCGTTGGATGTTACCGCCGGAGTAGCCGCCGTCATCGTATTGCGTGTCGATGGCTTGCCAGCCTTCGTGTTTCTGACTGCGGATATAGTCAAGTCCGGCCTCGCGCTGCGCGTCCAGTGAGTTGAAAGCTTGATCCAGACCTTCTTCATGGGATTTGCGGGTGTAGATGGCACAACGACGTGTTGGTGATTGTTTGCTTCCGGGGGTTCCGGGGAGTCCGGGGGCGGGGGTCATTTGACGCTCCTGACTTTGTTGAGTCCGAAGAACCTTGGTCCGGACCAGTGGGCACCGGTGATCTCTTTGACGATCTTGCTCAAGCTGCGATAGGTTTTGCCTTGGTATTCGTAGCGTTTGCCATCATCTAGCACGGTGACTTCATGTTTGCGTCCCTGCCATTCGCGGATGAGTTGCGTGCCGGTTTGCAGGACGGGTTTGGAAATGGGTGACGGTGTTTTGGTTTTGCGGGTTGTGGGTGATGTGTTGTTTGCTGCTTGTCGGATGGCTGCGTTGAGGAGGGATTGGGTTTGTGCATCCAACCCGCCATCTGTCTTCTTTTGCAGCTGCCATGCCAGATCGCGTAGTAATAGGCTTTTGATCTTGGGTGGTGCTTTCTTGCCCATGTGTTTGGCCCACAAAAACCGAAGGTCATCAAGATCCATGTCCTTGAGACGGTCGATGTTTACTGGAGACTTCATGCGTCTATACACGCATATTGTGCCGCATCAATCAAGTCGGATTCGGCGACATCTCCAAATAAAGTGCGACGCGCTAAACCGCAAGCGGTTCCCCCCCCCCCGGAAGATTCAGGGGGCCTCCAAGGGGCAGAAGTAACCCCACCCCGCAAGGTTCCTTGCGAGGTGGAGCGGTCGGGGTGCTGTGAGCCGTCTTCCGGGATTCCGGGGGTGGCTCTTGTGTGGACCATTTAGCCATCGGTTGGAGAATTAATCAAGCTCGTTGGCGGAATATCCGAAACAATCTAAACCTTGTGCCTGCACAGTTGGTGCAGGTGGATGTTGCGGTAGAATGTGCGTTGAAAACCATTGCATTGGCTTGGAGCCGGTGCATGTACATGGGAGATTAGACCGAGATTATTTTGCCTACCCGCGGTTGCCGACAATGTGTTGGCACACTTCCGGGGGGCGACAATTCAGACAACGCGTGAGCGTTCGATGCTGCCTCACAGCAAACGACCAACCTGAGCCTGTTTAACTACAGGTTCTTGAAATATGCAGGCAGGATCCGAGCCGCGTCCCAATATGGGCGTCGGCCGGGTGCTGTTGCATATACCCCTTGGTCGGGGTGCTGTGAGCAGGCCGGGTCCGGCGCCCTTTTTCATGCGCTGAATCCGTTCTGTGCGAGGCAGTCATTAACGCGACAAGCTGCGTTGCTATTGAAAGGATGCCTTGATGCTACGTAACAAAAGAACTCGAACAATGTGGAAACTGACATGCTGTGTATGATTGGGCATGGTGTGTGTTGGCACGTTGGGTTGCTATACCTTCCCGCAGCCCTCAGCCAGTCAAGCGGAATTAAGAGCAAGACACCAACAACGTCTTACCAACTATTCGAAGATTGACAGTCTGCTGGAAAAAGATCAATTCATCGAGGCACGCGAACTGGCTCGTGTATCTGGCCGACCAGCAGACCAGTTTCAGCGAAGTCAACTTGATCTTGCCAATGAAGGCGCACAGATCCTTGATGCAGGTCCAGCAACCGCAGACACTGTTCTGGATCGCATGACCATCCAAGAAGACAAAGTGGACAACATCCGATGGTATTTTGCGAAACTCAACACATTGCGTACCGACTTGGAAGATGATGGAATCAGAGAGCGTATTCACGTTTATCTGGGTCAAAGAATCGATGCCCCTAACACAGTCTGGCTACGCATCGTTGTACGTAGCCATGGCTCACGCTGGGCATTCATGCACGAGATCAAAATCGTCGCTGATGGCCAACGTTTTGATTGGGACCATGTGGATTTCAAGCGGGATTATCGAACAAAATCGTTTGGGATCAACAGTCATGTCGAAGTGACTGAGAAAGTGGACTGGCTTGCTTCTGACAAAGAACATCAGATGCTCAAAGCTGTCATTCATGCAAAGGACGCAGTCATGCGCCTCCGAGGCGAACGGTTTACCTATGACTACACGTTTACCGACATGGATCGCCTGCTTTTCCAGGACATGCTGATACTTTACGACAAATTCAAAGCATCTCGCTGAATCTGCAAAATGATCTGAATATTCCAGGGAATTGACTGGCTACACCGCCACGTGCATGGCTATATATGACAGCGTTTATATTGACCTGAACAAACATATTAAAGGAGAAAAACATGTCAAAACACAACACGCAAAACCAAACCACCCACTGGCACGTCAACATCGGCGATGAAGGTGGTAATGCTGCACACCGATCCTGGGACGACTGCCGTAAATACGGCTTCTTGCAGGCAGGCGGAGGTACCCAATGGCAAAAGCAAATCAAGAAACTTCAACCCGGCGACACCATCTTCGCCTACAGCAACACCCACGGTTATGTCGGCATGGGCACCGTCATCACACCAGCCAAGCCACAAGCTGACTTCCATATTCACGATGGTACCAAGCTCCTTGATCTGCCTTTACTCACACCAGCAGTAGCAAGTATTGCTAACGATCCAAACCGCTGTGACTGGTGTGTACAGATCCGCTGGCACAAGACGGTCGACCGCGAAGATGCGGTCCTCATGAAACATTTCCGACGCAAGACGGTGATGCCACATCGTAAGTTTGAAGCGATCAACGATTTGGTTCGATCTTTCTCTTGAGTTGATCCCTTCAACGTGACACCAGCCACCAATTACTAGCATGGTGGCTTGTTGTCGTTGACATATCATGTGATTAGCTGCCCAGACCAATCATTCGACCTGAGTAAACCGGTGGATATTCGATGATTTCAGCAACTGCCATTTCCAGTGCGTCCGGGCCATCATCGTGGGCACCCAATGGGAACTGACGTAACTGTTCCAACAACAGAGCATGTTTCCTGCTGAATCGCAAGGCTCCAGTACTAATCAGTGGATGCATGGCCTCGATGCGACCTTGCTTGTTGTTGGTATGAACCACACTGCGTGCAGGACAGTGAACACCTGCTGTACGCGACTGCTCACGCAGATTGCCTGCCATGATTTCTTGGAACTGGTTCGCTTCGAACGCAAACGATCTGTACGGAAACACACGACATTTATCGATGATGCAACGGGTTGTCTGATCAGGTTTGCGACGGGAGATGTCGGCATCCAATACGATGTACAGGTTCTTGGAACGCACAAAGCCAATGGTGATGATCGCGGTGTAATCACCATAGCCCATCTTCTGACCCATGCTCGGGTCACAGGCTCCGTAGACAATCATTTCGTGGCCGTAATGCTCCATGACAGCGGATGCATCTTTAAAGTCGTCATCCCAGAACCTGAATTCATCTTCACGGAACAGACATTGGTCTGGATCAAGCGGCTCATTTTGCTTCTCCGTCTGAAAACTGACCTTCCCGTCTTGAATGCGAAGCTCCATGAGTTGGTGATAATCTTCGCGCTCGGGCCAGAGAACTTGTGTGCCTTCGAGCATTTGCTTTTCCTGATCTTCGAAAAATGTACGAGCTTGAACGCCGGTATCGTAGCCCGCTACATATTCTCGTTCCCCCAGATAGATCTTCTCGTATTCTTCCCACAACTCAGGATGATCGCAGAACCGTTCCACAGCTTGGTATTTGCGATGAACCCAACCGATGCCTTTACCCTTTTCCAGCTTTTCGCTAGTGAGATTGGCATGCAGTGAGTCGTAGTGCATGATGGTGCCCACGATGATGTAGTTGGTTCGACTGTCACCGATATGCAGCAATACCTTACGGAACCATTCATCAAGCTTATAGCGCTGCTCTGCAGTTTCACACTGCTCCTGGTTTTCCAAGTCGTCGACAATGACCAGACTGGGCCGATGTTCGCGATGCTTGGTCCCACGGATAGATTGGCCTGAACCGATGGCACGGATCATGGTCCCGTTATGCAACACGATTTGATTGGCACGCCAGGGAACCGGTCGCCCCTTGGCTCCGGGTGGCATGCACCCCCTTGGAAAATCCTCCAAGAGCAACGGATTGAACTGGGTCTCATCCTTGATGTTCTTAAGCAGTTGCTTGGATTGTTCCTGCGTAGCGGAGACCATAATCACGTATTTGTCATGGTCATAGAGAATCGACCAAAGCACATAAGCCAAACTCACCACGGTGCTCTTGGCATGACCACGCGGTGCAGCTACAGCGATTTTCTGTTTGCGCTCAGATGTCGCCATAGACAGTAATTCAAACAGTTCATTGTGCATCCTTGAAAACGGTAACTTGCAGTGTTGCTCAAGGTATACCTTGGCAAAGTGATAGGGGCTGATGGCTGCTATCCTGCGACGGTGATATGAAAGCGACTGGGTGATCAACTGGTATTGTTGATGAGTGATTATCATGATGGATCTTTCTTCTTTCCTGTTGCGTTGTTGGTTGATTGAGCTTGATCATCCAGATCAAGGAGCTTGCTTGTGAGTTGGTGAAGTTCCTGCAAACCAGGATGACTGCCCATCAGTCCCGTGATCTGGGGCTGAGCATCCTTAGGCAGGAATCCCAAGCTTTGAAGCAGTTGATAAGCTTTGAACCTGATGTCAGATTTCACATGCTGAGCGTTGATGACCGCTTCAACCGAGGTATTACTGCCTCGTATCGCACGTTCGATACGAGAACATGAAGCTTCGGTGTCCTGAAGAATCTGCCCTGCCAATTGACCGGGGAGTTGTGGATCGTATTGAAGAGCATTGCTTTGCCGAATCTCCTTGCGATCACGGTTAATGGTCCGTTCATCCACCTTCAGTAGATGGGCCAATTCTGCCACGCTGAATCCTTCTGCCCCCATGTATTGCACACAGATTTGACGATCGGACTTCTTGAGTAACTTGGGATCAAACAAACCGTTCTTGATGTCACTGATGACCTGAATCACGGAACGTCCCTTGGTCGATTGTTTACCAGTGGACTTTTTCCTAGGCCGATTGGATTGCTTATCTGTCATGACCGCACCTCATTTTCAACAGATGGGGTTAAGCGGTAGCGTTCTGCAACATCTGGTTCCACTGCATCTTCACCGGCCATAGCAATGAACCGACGAACAATGACATCGCAATACTTGGGGTTGAGTTCCAAACCAAAACATCGACGTTGCAGACGTTGAGCAGCGATGAACTGTGAACCGGAACCCGCAAAAGGTTCGAAGCAGATGTCCCCCGGAACAGTGTGCTGTTGCATTGGGATTTCAAATACCTCCACCGGCTTAGGTGTGGGATGATCCGGACGCTCCTCACCCCCGGATGCCCCGATGGAGTCGATGTTCCATACCGTTGTGAGGTGTTTCTTGCTGATGCGTTTGGGTTTGTTGCCCTTGAGCCATCCCATCAGGCAAGGCTCATGCTGCCAGAGATACCAGGTGCGTGTGGGGATGCCACGGTTCTTGGCCCAAATGATCTGGCAATGGAATAATGCCCCAGCTTCATCCCATGCCTGCTGGATCAAACAGTGGTTTCTACTGGCATACCAGCAGTACCACGCTGCATCCTTGGCTATCGCTTCATCAATCGCTGTGCGAATGAACTTGCGAAACAGGTCCGGGTTGGCATCCATGTCATCCCAGGTAATTCGTTCCTGCTTGGATTGCTTCTTGTTAGAGTTGGGTCGGTTGTTACCGTCGTAACTGACCAGATACGGTGGATCGGTCGCAAACAATGCCGCACGTTCGCCAGCCAGGAGTTTCGGCACCTGCTTAGGATCAGTGCAATCCCCACAAAGTAGACGGTGTTGCATAGCTGGGTCACGCCCCAGCAGGATCAAATCCCCCGGCTGCGTGATGACAGGTCTAGCAGCTTCCAATGCTGCACCAACATCAAAATCATCATTGGGCAGAATGTCATGGCCAAGGACTGAGTTGATCAGGTCATTGGCTTCGTCCAACTCAAAGCCAGTCAATGCAAAATCAAAGTCCGGGGTATGAGCTAACTCATCAAGCAACTCAGCAAGCTTCTGCTCATCCCAATCGCCGGTGATCTTGTTCAGCGCCAGGTTGAGCGCCTTCTCTTGTTCAGGCGCAAGGTCCACAACAACCACATCCGCCGAAGTGTACTCTCTTGCGACCAGAATCTTGAGCCGTTGATGTCCACCCACCAGATTGCCAGTTTGTTTGTTCCAAACCAATGGCTCAACCAAGCCAAACG
>JBICHS010000390.1:0-20489 GCA_043101135.1 Phycisphaeraceae bacterium JB051 | reverse complement strand
GGTCATGGCGGGTCTCCTGGTGAGGTTAAATGAGGTGTTGAGCCAAACAATATCGGCAAGCGATTTAATCTGCTACAGGAATCGGCGCGGATATTGATACAATTGGTGCGCTTTTTTTGATTCTTCATAAAATATTGCAATGATTGTTTGCGAACGTTTGGAGATACATCATGCTGCCGAAAGTCGAAGCGTTACAGACGGATGACAATCACTGCTTTGTTTACCGTCGATTTGAGCAAAAGACCTTCCCGTTCATCTGGCACATTCACCGTGAACTGGAACTGACCTGGATCGCAAACGGCAAAGGGAATCGGTATGTAGGCGATCATGTGGAACCGTTTGTTGCCAATGATCTGGTGCTGTTGGGTTCGAACCTGCCACACACCTGGCATAGTCTGCCGATGAAACAATCCGTGAAGTCGGTGGTGATTCAGTTCTTGCCCCAGTTTGCAGGTCAGACTTTTGAATCTCTACCGGAGATGCGCCGTGTAACGCGACTGCTTGAGCGAGCGCGATGTGGCCTGGTGTTTTCCGGGCCAACTGCGATGGACGCGGGCAAGCAGATGCAGGCGATGGAGCCGTTGCCCCCGATGCAACGGCTGACAACCTTTCTGAATGTGCTCGATCGCCTGGCAGGTTGCCGCAAAGTCCGCAAATTGGCCTCCCCGACATTCGCACAAGTCACTCGGCCACAGGACCGCAACCGCATGGAAAAGCTCTATGCCTTTATCCATCAGCATTACGACCAACCCATTGGCTTGCCCGATGCCGCCCAAGTTGTCTCCATGAATCCTACGGCCTTTGCGCGGTACTTTCGCCAGATGACCGGCCAGAGTTTTGTGACCTATATGCATCAATTGCGTATCGGCCATGTCTGCCGTCAGCTCATTGAAAGTGACGAGCCGATCACTGACATCTGCTACCGTAACGGGTTTGGCACACTCTCGAATTTCAACCGTATTTTTTCACGCATCAAAGGCTGTACACCTCGAACCTACCGCAAACGCTACACACAAGAAGAGATGCGTCAGACACGGTTGGCATGATGGCATCTGCAGGACTTAACATGTTGATCGTCGTACTCTGAGAGTAAATTGCAGCCTATTCAAAGATGTCTGTGAATCACGGCTGATCTTTTATCAAGAACTGTTAAAATAGTATGCCTGATCTATATTCAACGCGCAGAACACGCACAAGGACAGATGATGAGTACCCATCAGACCAAGCAACGCACCGCGATTACCGAAGCGATTCTCCAAGCACCGGGCCCGTTACGCCCGAACGAAATCCAGGAGATCGCCCAGCAGCAGGTACCGCGTCTGGGCATTGCCACGGTGTATCGCACGATCAATCTCCTGATGGAGTCCGGCGAGATTCAAGCTGTGCCAATCGCCGCCAATGATGTGCGTTATGAACCAACAGGTCGCGGGCATCACCATCATTTTCTCTGTCACAGTTGCAACACGGTCTACGACATGCACGGCTGCAGCGGCCACATGAGCAAGATGGTCCCTGACGGCTTTGAAATGGATGACCATGAAATCCTGATCCATGGCAAGTGCGCCACGTGCAAAGAATCCGCCAAGTGATACCATCCCATTAATGACTCGTGCATGATTGAACACCGCATGCCAATGCGGCGCATGTCTGAAGACACATCAAGGCGCCTGCGCCGGATTGACATCCGTTGCTCAAATCGCTCAATACAACGCACGCGTTTTTACCGGGATTCGTATCATTTTCCGGCCACCGTTCTGATTCACTTACTTGGCTGAACCATTTTTCAATTCACACAAAACACTTATGGCATATCAAACAATTCATCTCCATGCCATCTGTGATTGGGTCATTCCCGCGCGGGGATATGATGCACGTTGTTTTCAAAAGTTGAGCAATGCGTGAAGCAAAATCATGTGGGATGATCGCAAGACAACCGAGCCAAGATGGCTCGGCTATATGCACATAGACCGGCCATCTTGACCGGGGAACCTGCACCGCGTTAACACCCGGTGCTCAAATGATCGAGAGCGGTGTGGAGTAAGTTCGACCCTTAAATCATCAACAAGCACATGCCATACAAACACATGTGAAATAACGTGCATCATGTCCCTGCGCGGGAGTGACGGTAGTTTTGACAGCTCTATTTCACTTACTCAGCTTCAACATCCAGCGGGTTCATGCTGGCGTCTTTGTCATCATCATCACCGTTAAGGCTGTCGAGCCAGTGGCTGCCAGTTGCAGGTAGTGGCGTGATGCGGAGTTGGGCTTGTTGTGAGACGAAGGCCAACGCTGCTTGATTGATGGTTGAATCGCCAAAGACTGTGTTGCTGCCAAGACCGCTGAAGAGGCTTAAACTTTTGGGCGCAGTGCTTGGGAGAATGTCGGGGGTGAAGGATGCCGTTGCAATCGTGATCACCGGGCGGGTGACGTCGATGAAGATGATATGTCGGTCATACAAACCATAGGGATCTTCAGCGAAGTAACGAATGGAATCACGCACGGTCTGGCCGGGAGATAGCGAATCAAACGCGCCGGTCGGATCGTAGTGGACGCTGCCATCGGGATTGATGGAGACGGTCGCGCCAAGTTGGGTGACAGCGACGGTGGTGCTATCCCAGGGCGTATCACCAAAGCCACTGACATGCAGGTCATCGCCATCAATGTCCACGTCGTTGGCAAGCACATCAATGTCGATGGGCGTGTCATATTCAGTAGCAGCAAGATTGGGTGCTGCAACGGGAAAATCGTTGGTGCCGCTGACGGTGATGATGATGGTTGCCACGCCGCTGTCTGCACCGTGTGTGTCCGTTGCCTGATAGGTGAAACTGACCTGTCGCGATTCGCCGACGCCCAGGTCCTGGAAATCCGTACCGGGGTCGAAGGTGAAGGTGCCATCACCGTTGTCAGTTACGGAGCCTTCGTTGGGCGTGGTGAGGAAGTTGTAATTCAAGGTCGATGCATCGTCATCGGCATTGGCGTCATCGGCGTTGTAGGCGATGATAACGGGGCCACCGTCTTCGACAGCCACATCGTTGACTTGCCCGGCAGTTGGAGCAACGTTTTGTTCCATGAAGACAAGCTCGACATCATTGCCATCACCGCCGAGGTAAGTGATCATGGCATCGTAGCCGTTGAGTGTGATGACGGTGCCTTCGGGCAGGCCGGCAAAGGTGCCGTTGACTGCGTTGACGCCCTGGTTGTTGATGAGCGTGATCGTGTCGTCAGTATCTGGAACATAACCGAGCGTGACGTCCAGCGTCATATCACCCAGCGTGACGTCACCGCTGACAAACAGCACATCGTAATCGTCGATCGGCGTCAGACCGTTGATCTCCATGACGAGGGTGGTCCCTGCCTGGCCCGTCAAGTCATCTGAAACATTCATATTGCCGGGGCTGTTTCCGGGCACGAGTACTGCGTTGTCTAGTAGCGTCAGGTTGCCATTGATCGCAAAGATTCCCTGCACCGTTTTGTCAGCATTGACAGTGACATCGCCATCGTAGACGGTCGTGTTTGCGATCACCGTACCATCGTCATCGACATGGTCCACCGCTTCCTGCAGGCGACTGACAGATTGAATCTGCGAACCATAGCCGGTCACATACAGCGTTGCGAAATCGCCTTGAAATCCAGTGTCTGCGCTGGTGTCCGTGCCATGAGCAAGGTAGTAGGAGAAGTCCACCAGGCCGTCATTCATATCTGAGATATCGTCCTGATCAATCGTCCCAAACCAGTTGCCTGCTGCATCAATGGGCGCGGTAGCACCGAAGGCTGCCGTGTCATTGTTGACGATGGCAAACTCGGTGTTACCTGACAGGTCGTTATCAAAAATCGTGAAACCGAAGTTGGTCAGCAGTTCACCGAATTGAATGCCCACGCGGTTGTCATTGATGAAGCTGTTGGTCAGGTCCAATGCATGGATAAAGTTTTCGACGAAGACGCCGACGTCGTTGCCGGTGAGGGTCAGTTGCGTGAGGTCGATATTTTCCTGATCGGTTAGCCACAGACCGTAGCTGCCGTTGTCACGGATGGTGGTTCCTGCAATAGCGAGGAGCCCATTGACATTGTTCATCTGCATGCCCGAGGTGTTGTTATCCGCAAAGAGTCCATCAGTAATCACCAGTGAATCGGCACCGGTGACGAGCAGGCCCATGTGGTTGAACTGGGCGATGACATCGGTGAGTGTGACATCCGCCACGTTGGTCATCCACATGCCGTAGCCGTTGTTGGAATCAAAAGTCGTGTTGGCAATGTCCACGTTGTAGGCATTGTCGATGTCCAAACCTTCGCCGTAGTTGTCAGTGATCGCCGCATCGGAGATGTTGATATTGCCTGCAATGTCATAAAGCACCACGCCGATTTCGTCGTTGCCGATGATGGCGGGCGTTTGGATGTCATTGCCATCGTCGTGTTCTTGGATGGTGACATCGCCGTTGATGTCCATGATGACGATGCCTGCCAACTGACTATTAACATTACCGGCAAATGGATTGCCATCGGTATCGGAGAACGTGCCACCGTTGATGGTCACTGCCCCCCCCACAGAAAATGGGAAGCTGTCAAAATCATAATCAAGGAAGCTATCGGGCAGTAAGTCCAGGAAGAAGGGTGGCAGGCCAAACAGGAACTCATCAAAGCTCTCAATCACATCAATGATTTCGTCAAAAAACGCATCAAACGGGAAGCCATAGATTTCCAGGCCAACGCCATCATCGTCAAAGTCCGTGTTGTTGTTGGTGGCTGTGGTGCGGGTGAAGACGGAATCGCCCATGACATAGGTCACCCAAATGCCCGAGTCTTCGTTTTCCGTGTAAACACCATTGGTATCCGACAACGACTCTGCAATTTCAACATGAAGACCTGCTTCAAAGTTGTATGAACTGTTGACATCGAGCAAGGTGATGTCCACCGCATCGGTGATGTAGATGCCATCAAGATCGTTGTACTGCGCGGTAACGCGGGTGAGATTCACATCGTCCACATAGTCGATCCACATGCCGTCTTCGTAAGCGTACATCACTGTGACATCGGTCATGTCCGTGGAGCACCAATCGTAAATATCAAAGCCCCAGCCATCGGTGTAACTGACATCAACGGTATCAAGCGTGATTGAGCAACCGTAGTAAAGCTCCATGCTCGAATCACCGGTGTATTGGATGGTTGCATCGTAGATGTCCACCTCGTCCACGCCGTCGGTTTCGATGCCGTAGTCATCGTAATAATTGAGAGTCAGGCCATCGACATCCAGCAAGCCGCCGTCTTCAAACACGATGCCGGTACCGTTGCCGGAACTGACAATCACATTTTCCAAAGTTGCCGTACCGACGCGATACAGACTCATACCATCGTCAAGGGTGTATTGGATCTTGGTATTTTTAATGATCAATTCATCGGTGTAATGCGCATCAATGCCGTCTTCGTCAGCATACAGGACGATGAGTGATTCAAGTGTCACCGTCCCTGAATCTGTGATATCGATAACGTCATCATTACCGCGCATTGCGATGAGATATTCGATGGTCAGGTTGTCGACATCATAGATATTAAAGACTTCGTCCGTGTCTTGAGCATCGACTCTGACTCCATTGATGGTCTGGGACACACCTGTGATGGTCATATCCTTGCCGATGATGTAGACCGATTCGTAGTAGGTGCCGTCATAGACATGCACCGTGCCCGCATCGGCAACGGCATCGACACCTTGCTGGATACTGTAGAACGCGTCAAAACCCATTGCCGTCGCAGGTCCCAGACCGTCAGGATCATCACCCCAGGCAATCGCATCCCAATCGTCATCAACATAACCATCGCTGGGCTGTGCGTCGGCTTGGGGAATCAGGCCGGCATCGACATGATCAACGACCTGAAGATCAGCCAGCGTGATCACGCCACTACGACCGGTGACGACATTGGCATCACTATCGACTGCATCATCTGCGCCGGTATCGTGGACAACAAAGCTGTAGCTCAGAGGCGAGATAAACTCAACGATATAGTCACCCGCGGCAATGCCGGGGAAGCTGTAACTGCCGTCTGATGCGGTATCGGTGGTATCCAGAAAATTGCCAGCGTCATCCAGCAGATTAACGACCATCGCCGCGACAGGTGTATCACCTGCATCATTGATGGCATTGCTATTGAGGTCATACCACGCATCACCGCCAAGCGTCGCTGAAAGCAGCACGCGCGGTTCGAGCGGTTGCACATGGTGATCGCCATAGCATTTGCGGTATTGTCGACGCGCGTGACGGTTGACGATGGGCCGTTGAAACAAAGACCGCGTCTTACTCATCAAACGACTGGACCATGAGCGCACAGCGCCCCCGTGATATGTACGTTGCATCTTCAGGACTCCCTTTTTCCTCCGCATCCCGCAAGCGAGATGTCACAGCAAAACACATTCTGCTGTCAAAGCTCCAGATTTACAGCAATCAACCCAACACGATCAAACCATGTTGCCTGGCGCGAAATCTGATTTGCGTCTTTTCTCCATGTGTAGTGTAGATTGAGCGTGATAAAGAAAAACACCTAAAAAGACCAAGCTAGACCTAAGACTTACAGTGTTTTGACAAACAACAAGCACAACCACTACACCCCTTACAAAGCCACCTTTTCGCGTATGCCCAAAGGGCTCTTTATGAAAGAAAATAGCCATGAACAAATGATTCAGACGAAAACGCAACGCCGAAGGATGGCTTTAATTGCCGCAGAGATGATCGACATTCTCAAACATTTCAATGAGGCGTTGGCGGTGTTCCAGTGGTAGCGCGGGCGCGTTGAGCGATTGGAGATTGGCAGCCAGATGCACGGTGTTACTCGTGCCGGTGAGGACGATGTCCATGCCCGGTTCGTCGCGACAGAATCGGTAACACGCATCGACGATGTCGGCATGTCCCCCGCCCCCGGAAGGCGTCTGCATCAGGAAGTCCAACGGGTTGTTGGTGTTGATCAATGCTGGATCAATGCGGCCTTCATCAATGAGTTGCTTGATGGTTTGCTTGAATCGCTCTTCGTTACTCAATGCCTGGCGGATGGCAAACATGCCCATCGTGCCAACGTTCTGTTTCTGGATCATTGGCAAGACAGTCTCACGCGCGGTCTGATTGAGAATGTTAAACCCAAGCATCACCACATCAAAACAGTCATAAGGTAAAGCGCGCTGGAGCATCTGGTGCGTGAAGTCATGCTCAAACATTTCGGTCACGCCGATGAATCGCACCTTGCCAGCATCACGCGCTTTTTGCATGACCGGGACGAACATCTCAACCGCATCATCTACCAGATCAGGATGCAGGCCGTGAATGTACATGACGTCGATGTAGTCAGTGTTGAGCTGTGTTAACCGATCGTCAATCGTCTTTTCATATTCAGCTGGCGTGCAATTGATCGGCCCCATCCAACCAATGCCCGCTTTGGTGGAGATGACGATTTGATCACGTGGCACGGTGTCGAGGAGTTTGGCGATCACCGGCTCCGTGCCATAGCCTTTCGCGGTGTCAAAGACGTTAACGCCCTGATCGAATGCAGCCTGCGCGACAGCCAGTGCATCATCCATACTTCGCCCAACGCGTAACCCCAAACGCGAATGCCCTCCGCCGCCCAGTCCAGCGATGGAGACTTTCAGATTCGTTCTGCCGAGGGTGGTGTAGTACATGTGTCTATTTTATCGCATGTGAATAGCAGTGCAGCGGCTCGGTGGATGACAGGTGCGTTTTACGATTGCATCCCGGCCAAGATGGCCGGGCTATGTGTGCATATAGCCGAGCCATCTTGGCTCGGTTGCCTTGAAATGATGAAAAGATGAGCGAACAAGGTAGCCCCGACCGACACGGTCCGGCTTGCTGATGCAGTTGATAGCAATCACGCATACATCACGGTGCGACGTTGGGTTGCTGCTTCGGGTCCCAATCCAAAAGGAACTCGGGTTTGATCTCCTCCTTCAGGCGAACCTTCTGCCCCACCTCGGGGATCGGGACATTTCGGAAGACGATCGGGTAACCCCAGGGCAAGTCGTCAAGATCGCCATTGGTTTCCCATAACGGGTTAGGCATGAAAATGATGTCCACGGTTTTGGCATCGGGATCAATCAGTGTTCGTTCACCATAGCCACAATTACCTTGCCTTGACCGGATATTCAACCGTGTTCGATAACGCTTGGGCTTGGTGTTGGGTAACGGTGTTTGAATGCTGTTGATGCGAAGCGGCAAGTTGCGGGTCATGACGAAATAAAGCACCTCATCAACTTTGGTTCGTTCGACACGATCAAGCGAGAGCGCTTGGTTTAACGGTTCGACAAATGAGAGGTCTCGGTTGAATGGCGGATGATACAGCGCGTTGACGGTGATCGGCTGCGACTGCATGACCAGGCCCCAGAATTCACCAAGTTGATTGAGGTATCGCGTTGCCCCTTGGTCGGGTCGGAGTTCAACGATGACTTGCGGGGAGAGCGTTGGGATTCGGTTGCGGTCAACATCAATCCATTTGTTGGTGTAGAGCGCATCACATTGGAATGAGCCGATGCGATGCTGTTTTTCCCCATCAACAATCCACGCTGCCATGGCTAATCCGATCGGTGGGGTGTCGATGTGGACAAGGACTTTGGTGTTGCCGTCCTGTTGGGTCACGCGTGTGCCGATCCATGCCTTTTGCATTTGAGCTTGCTTGGATGGGTCTTTGATGAAGGTGTCGATGATGGCATCTTTTTCGACCACGGTGACATCATGCAGATTGGTGACGGTCAACTCGAAGGGTGGATATGCTACCGGCTCGGTGAATTCAATGATCGTCGTGATTTTCTTGCACAGGGGCAAGGGTTGATTGAGTGGCGTGAAATTTTTGGGAACCCTCAGCATGGCGTTAGTGCTGCTGTTAATGCCAGACATGCCATATTGACTTCGTCTTTTGTGTTGTTGTGAGCCTAACACTTGCCCATTGAGGCTCAGTTCCTGCTTTTCTTCGATGACATAAAATCGAATCGCACCACTTAATCTTGTCATGCTCTGTTCAAAACGATATCCAGTTGCTTCCCCCTGCCGAATAACGGGGCGAACCTTGAGTGAAAACTGGTAACTCTGCTGGAGAAGTTTTTGGATTTGTTCTTTGGAAAACGCTCTACTTGCCAGCAGCTCACCGAAAATTTCTTGCCAACCTGGGTCCATCCATTTGGGATGTTTGGCGTGGAGATTGATGATGGTCTCAACGAGGTTTTGAAGTTGTGATCGCGAAAGTTCATTGCTCGTGATGCGTCGGGAAAGTTCGGTGGTGTTGGGATCGGACTTGTTATCGAATTCCGCGATAGCAGAAGCTTGAAGCCAAAAAAGCGGCTTGTATTGAATCCATTTAATGTTTGCGTATTTGTTAAAGCTGTAAACGCCGATATTGCCCAGACACATGACCGCGATGAACAGGCCGACGAAAAAGAAGCCCCAATGGGTTTTCCATTTGCCGATGGTGATGGCTTGGGGGGATTGAATGTCACTGCCACACTCAGGGCAGCGCGTGTTTTCGTCACTGAGTCCCTGAAGTTGGTAGCGACATTTTTTGCAATAGCGTTCGTTGCCGACGTGTCGTCTGCGGAACGAAAAAAGCAGCATCACCATGCCGAGTAAGGCACCGAGAAGACTGAAAAATGGGAAGGTGTATGCGACGGCCATGATGGTCCCCGGGAAAGAAAGTGAATTGATTTAGTCCAGCATATCAAATGTATCTCAACTTTTCGTCACAACTGCACAGTCAGGTGTTCAGAGAAATTGACAGGCGTGTCGAGATTGCCACTGGATTGCCGCCTTCGCGGGAATGAGGAAATGATATTGTCGTGAGATGAACATGTCAGGTGGTCTCATTGGTTGGCGGGTTGGCTAAACGTTCAGCAATGCGCTGCTGAAGTTTTTGGTGTTCCATGTCCTGACGGACTTCCTTGGCGCGGCTGATATTCCAAATCGCAAAAATCACAGCACCAAGAATTGGCAGCAGTAACACCAACAGGAACCAAAGCACCCGATCGGTCGGCTGCTTGAAATAGGCTTCACGCAATTTGAAGATCACGTGGAGCTGGTAAACCCAATTGATGAACAGTGCAAAGGTGATGAGATTTAAAACGGTCGACTCAGACATGTCGCTGCCCCGGTGATGTAAAAATGATTCGTCAATCCAATTCAATCAATCTCAGAGGAGATCAAAGCCCCCAAGGATATCGTGCATTATTGCATCAGATAGGTGAGACACCAAATGGCGGGGATGATGCAGACTTCCAATATGACCACAGTGAGCCAAACGATGTTGGCAGCTTTGTGATGTCCTGTGTAAACGCTGGATGCAAGTTCAATGAACAGGCAAATTGCGATTGGAATGCCCAGCAGGAAACCCAAAATCATTTGAAACATGGGTTCTTTATCGCCGTGAAATAGCTCGGCATAGGATGCGAAGACGAAAGCGGATAATATCGGCAAGGGTAACAAAGTGAAAAACATCAACGCAATGCGCAGGCGGTTGTTGATGTTGGTGTCACTTGCTGAGGTTGTCATGTGTTCATGATCGGCAGACACCTGGAAGGTGTCAAGGCATGGGAGGGGTTTGGGTAGAAGTGGCTTATGTGCGCGCAAAAAAAGAGCCCTCTAAGGTTTACCTCAGAGAGCTCATAAAAGCCGGCAATGACCTACTTTCCCGCAGTGGCAGTATCATCGGCGTGACAGGCTTAACTGCTGAGTTCGAGATGGGATCAGGTGAACACTGTCACTAAAGTCACCGGCTAAAACAGTGGATCGCCGTTAAGCGGATCCACGATTGTTTTAGTGGATGTTGGGAATATCGAAGATTCAAAAGACCAAAGTAAGCTTGGTGTGTTTAAATTGAATCGATCCGTGGTCGGAACGATCAAGCAATCGACCGTTAGTACAGGTCACCTTAAGGCCTCTCAGCCCTTACAGCTCCTGCCTATCAACCTTGTCGTCTACAAGGGGTCTCTCACACAAAAGTGTATGCAAATCTTATCTCAAGGGGGGCTTCCCGCTTAGATGCTTTCAGCGGTTATCCCTGCCATGCTTAGCTACCCAGCGGTGGACCTAGCGGTCCAACTGGCGCACCAGAGGCATGTCCTTCCTAATCCTCTCGTACTAAAGAAGAATCCTTTCAAATTTGCTACGCCCACAGCAGATAGGGACCGACCTGGCTCACGCCGGTCTGAACCCAGCTCGCGTACCACTTTAATAGGCGAACAGCCTAACCCTTGGGACCGCCTTCAGCCCCAGGATGTGATGAGCCGACATCGAGGTGCCAAACCGCCTCGCCGCTATGGACGCTCGGAGGCGATCAGCCTGTTATCCCCGGGGTACCTTTTATCCGTTGAGCGACGACCCTTCCACACGGGATCGCCGGATCACTAACGCCTAGTTTCCTAACTGCTCGACGAGTATGTCTCGCAGTAAAGCCAGTTTGTGCGTTTACACTCGACACATGGTTTCCAACCATGTTGAACTGACCTTTGCACTCCTCCGTTACCTTTTAGGAGGAGACCGCCCCAGTCAAACTGCCCAACTAGCATGGTCCTTGGCCCAGATTCATGGGTCCAAGTTAGGTCACATTAATATCAAGGGTGGTATTTCAAGGATGGCTCCACTCTGGCCTGAACCAAAGTTTCAAAGCCCCCCACCTATCCTACGCATGATAGTAACGTGGCCAATACCAGTCTACAGTAAAGGTCCACGGGGTCTTTCCGTCTTGCTGCGGGTACGCGGTATCTTCACCGCGTCTTCTATTTCACCGAGTCGGTTGTTGAGACAGTGCTCCAGTGGTTACGCCATTCATGCGCGTCGGAACTTACCCGACAAGGAATTTCGCTACCTTAGGACCGTCATAGTTACGGCCGCCGTTTACCGGTGCTTAGGTCGCAAGCTTCGCCGAAGCTAACCTGCTTCCTTGACATTCCGGCACCGAGCAGGCGTCAGACTGTATACATCCTCTTGCGAGTTAGCACAGTCCTGTGTTTTTGATAAACAGTCCCCAGAGCCTTTTCTCTGCGCCCTTCCCATCGAGTGGGTTAGGGCCCCCTTATTGCGAACGTACGGGGTAAATTTGCCTAGTTCCTTAACAACCGTTCTCTCGAGCGCCTGAGGTTATTCACCACGACTACCTGTGTCAGTTTTAGTACGGTCTCTATTTGTGAGCTATTTCTTGGAACCTATTCAGCTGGCTTCGGGATCAAACGCCCTCGACCTTGCGGTACGCACTCATCTAGCCGTGCGACCAACCTTCAAGATCCGTCACTTCACAGAGGTGCAGGAATATTAACCTGCTTCCCATCGACTACGCTCTTCAGCCTCGTCTAAGGGGCCGACTAACCCTGGGCGGATTTACCTTCCCCAGGAAACCTTAGTCTTTCGGCGAACAGGATTTTCACCTGTTTTATCGTTACTCAAGCCGGCATAATCACTTCTTGACGCTCCACGAAACGTTACCGTTTCGCTTCAACGCTGACAAGAACGCTCCTCTACCACTACATGGTGTAGTCCGCAGCTTCGGTTATCATCTTAGTCCCGATCATTATCGGCGCTAGGATCCTCGACCAGTGAGCTATTACGCACTCTTTAAATGGTGGCTGCTTCTAAGCCAACATCCTGGCTGTCATTGCACCCTAACTTCCTTAAGAACTTAGATGATATTGGGGACCTTAGCTGGCGGTCCGGGTTGTTACCCTTTTGACCATGGAGATTATCCCCCACAGTCTGACTCCCGCGACAAAACATAACAGTATTCGGAGTTCAATTGGGGTGGGTAGGCAGGTTGCCCCCCAGCCCCATTTGGTAGCTCTACCCCTGTTATGCGTAACGCGAGGCTAGCCCTAAAGCTATTTCGAGGAGAACGAGATATCTCCGAGTTTGATTAGACTTTGACTCCTCCCCACAGCTCATCCCATATCTTTTCAACGATAACGGGTTAGGTCCTCCAGAAAGTTTTACCTTTCCTTCAACCTGGCCATGGGTAGATCACTCGGTTTCGCGTCTAATCCCCGCGACTTGGCGCCCTTTTAAGACTTGGTTTCCCTACGCCTACACTGGTGTACAGCTTAAGCTTGCCACGAAGATTAACTCGCCGGCTCATTATGCAAAAGGCACGCCGTCACCATTCCGAAGAATGGCTCCGACCGTTTGTAAGTATGCGGTTTCAGGTACTTTTAACTTCCCTTATCGGGGAACTTTTCATCGTTCAATCACCCTACTGATACGCTATCGGTCGTCAAGGAGTATTTAGCCTTGGGGGGTGGGCCCCCCGGTTTCACACGAAGTTTCACGAGCTTCGTACTACTCTGGTACACCTAGACTCCATTTGGTCGTTCATACAGGACTGTCACCTTCTATAGTCAGCCTTCCCAGACTGTTCAAAACAACCGCGTGGATATCACATTGGTGCCCGCAACCCCACTCCGAAGAGTGGTTTGGGCTTATTCCGATTTCGCTCGCCGCTACTGACGGAATCGAGGTTTCTTTATTTTCCTCTGGCTACTTAGATGTTTCAGTTTGCCAGGTTCGCTTCCATGCCCTATACATTCAGGCATGGATAACACCGAAGTGTTGGGTTTCCCCATTCAGAAATCCTAGGATCAAAGCTCGTTTACCAGCTCCCCTAGGCTTATCGCAGGTTACCACGTCTTTCATCGCCTCTTGACGCCAAGACATCCACCGCATACCCTTAATAGCTTGATCGTACCGACCTCAAATCGATTCTCATCTTTCTGAAATCAGAACCACCCGATGTAACCATGAGCTACAGTTACACTCAACCCGACAGACAATCTTTCGATTAACCCGGGCAAGCTTCCTCAGGTCTCTTATAATCTTCTCAATGATGATTCGGAACTATAGAATCATCATCGTTGTTGCAACAGGCCTGGTCTTGGGGGCCAGACATTCTGCTACAACTTTCCCAACTATCCACTTGTCAAAGATCAGCAATTCGTATCGAGCTTCAACTTCTTACCAGCTCTCAACTTGTCGCCCGTCGCTACGGGATCAGGAGTCTTTCGCAAAGGCTTCTGATCTCTTAGCGGGTTGAGCATTCTACTGACTCATTTTTACTTGTCAAGTCACTTTTCAAACTGAGTCAAACTTTTTTTTCAGAGGCGTTTGCGTCAGACGCGTCGGCTTGGTTTTGTTTGACTCGCTGTGTTGATCAGTGAGTAGAAGGAACAGTTTACTGATCCAAAATGACCTGTCAACTCCACTGCTTGCTTTTTGAGCAGAATATCTGCTGAACACACACCGCTTAGCCCCCTCTTTCAATCGAAATCGCATGTTAGCATACGATTACAGCAGGAATTATCAGACCCCACTTTTTTTCGACATCCTGCTTGCGATGTGGACAACTTGTCTATAACTTGGGCATTTACGCCCTTATTTCATCCTTTACCGGAGTTTCAACGCATGCCGTTCGCACTCAAATCCAAACAAAGCGTCCTTTTCATCGGCGATTCGATCACAGATTGTGGCCGCCGAGCCCAGTCTGCACCCCTTGGGGAAGGCTATGTTCGCCAAATTCGTGACCTCATTGCGGTGAAATATCCTGCTTTGAACCTCGAAATTCGCAACACAGGCATCTCCGGGAACACGGTGCGCGACCTTTTTAATCGTTGGACAGACGATTGCATTGCCTATCAACCCGATTGGTTGTCGATCAAAATCGGCATTAATGACATCCATCGCTGGCTACGCAACGTCGAAGACCAGGCGGTCACCCCTGATGAATTTGCTGATCTATATGACAAGATCCTTTCCCGCGTGAAAAAGGAAACCAAATCCAAGATCATCCTCGTTGAGCCTTTCTATATGTCACAGGATGCCAAGAGCGATTCGTTCCGTAGCTTGGTGCTCGAACATCTGCCCAGCTACATCAAGACGGTCAATGCCATGAGCCGCAAGTACAAGACCAAGATCGTCCACACGCATAAGGCTTACCAGAACCTGCTCAAACACGTGAGTCCTGATCAAATCTGTAACGAGCCGGTGCACCCCAACCCCAGCGGCCACACCGTCATCGCCTACGAATGGCTCAAGACCATGGGCTGGTGAGACACAAGCATTTGATGGTGCACGCAACGGTTCACCGTTTACGATCAATGCCCTTCGCTCGATGACAGCACAACGCTTTGAAGCACGCCATGTACCAACGGCGTGCTTTTTTATTGTTATCAGTAACCCCAGCTTTAGAACCTGCGACGCGCATCATCTCTTGAAAAACACAAGCCGCCAGATGAGCTCACAAAGTGGGCGAATCTGACGGGACTACAACTCGGTGACTACATGTGCCCCAACAGGCTCTCTTGCGTTGGTCGTTCCTCTTGCGGCCTATGATTCTTTGCTTGTCCTGCTTAACGCCTGATAACCATCGCGTGACATCCGGTTGTAACGTTCCTGCCGTTTACGCTTTTGCGTTACTCAGCCAAATGTCACATTGCAGCATCCAGTATTTCAGTTCGCGTCAGATTCAAACGATCAAGGGGGACAGACTCGGTACGTTTTTTCCGATGGGAGATTGATCATGCCTTACACACCTGATGAAATTCTTGATCCTGAAATCGTCAACGAACTGCTTGAAGTTGGCGATGCCGAATTCCTGCAGGATCTGTTTGAAACCTACATTGAAGATGCCCGTGAAAAGATCCAGGGCATTACCCAGGCCATGGAATCCGGCGATGCCGAAAACCTCGGTCGATTAGCTCACACCTTCAAAGGTGCCTCTGGCAATATCGGCGCGATCGAACTTTCCAAGATCGCAGAGAAGCTCCAAAACATGGGCTACAACGCTCAACTCGATGGCGTAGAAGCCGTCGTCAACGATCTCAAAGAACTCTACAAGCTCGTGGAAACCACCATGCAAAACAAGATGCAGGAACTCAGCTGAGCTCGATTCAACATCCATCGAATTCATGACAGTCCCATGCTTCCCCGCCGAATGCATGGGATTGTTATTTATTGATCTGATCGACATGGCTTAATCATTTGGCCAACACAGGTAGTAACTGCTGCGGCGTTTTTTCTGAGCCCGACAAGCGTTCGCGCAGGACATGTGCATTGGAGTGCGACACTTCCAGGTCCAGAAAAATCGGTGACTGTTTAACCATCATTCTTGCATAGTGTCCTTCGAGATAATGCAAGGACATCCCCCCTGTCACTGCCATGAATAATGTTGCAATCGCAAAAACCGTGGACATCGAACGAATAGCCGAGACATAGAACAGCTTGCAGCGCCCACGTGGTTTGGCGACATACCACACCCCAAGCAATATGCCAGTTAAACTGCCAAGGGTATCGAGGAAGTTTAAAACCGGTTTGTAAGTTGATGGCAAGATCCAACTCGCCAAACCATGCAATCCCGCAACGAGTATCCACACAGCAAACACACAGATCAATCCCCAATTGCAATGACTCACCGCGGATTCAATGCCACACAATCGTGCATATTCCAATCCTAAAACAAACCAACTCAAGATCAGATAGACCACAAAAATCCCTATGATCAAAACGAGCTTGGTAGATTCGGGCATCTGCCCAATCCACTCCGGGGTAATCACGGCTCGATTGACGAACAGCAGCAACAAACCAATCATCACCAACCAGATTCCAATGAGCAGGCGATGTTTGTTGCTACGCTTTGACGGTGTTGTCATGCCAATTTCAATCGCACGTTTTCTCAATGCTTCCAAACCACAGCCCCACACCATCAGGCCAATCAACAATCCAATGACCATCGGCCCAAACAACAGCAACGGGTTATGCATGATCCCAATATCACGACCAAACAAAGGCGTTCGACTCAACATGCCATAGATAATCACGGGAAGTAAAACCGCAATGCCCAACATCTGTGCCATCCGCATCACGCCTGGCCAAATCAAAATCGGTGCATTCTCACGATCTTTTGTCATCCAACATCGGCAGATACTCACCACCGACATCACGCCTGCGATCAACACCAGGGCAAACAGGATGGCAGTGAGTATCGCCCGATCCACCAAGGCATAATCCCCCATCCGTGAGGGTGTCGGGTCGATCTGATACCCCGGGATCGCACGGGCGGTCACTGCAAGAAGCGTCCCTGCGCGCTTAGCAAATTCAGTATTTTCAGGTGATTTCACAGGCTCACGCCAAACCTGTTCGTAAAAACGCCATGTCTTGATGGCTTGTTGACGTGATGCTTCAAATGCCGCTTCATTTCCAGCGATTTTGTGAATGAACATACGAGTCGTCTGGTTCAGATACACACAACTTTGTGCAACAAGCAATTCAATAGCACACTCAGAAGAGGCTGCCAATTTCTGTTGCAACACGTCAAGCATATCCATCCATTGCAGTGCTGTTTTGACGTTTCCCATTCGCGCTTGATCCATTGCTGCAACACAGACAAACCGATCAAACTGCCGAATCGGCCCCAATCCTGGCAGTAGGATGGATGACGCCGTCTGAACACGCCAGTAATACTCGCGCATGGATCGTGGGGGTGGTAACTGTGCCATCCGATGCCGCAACATGTCAAGGTGATGCATCGTGATGTAATCATGTTTGATCACTTCCTGTAATTGCTCAACAGCTAGCGCAATCGTCGCTTCATCCTGCGACTCTGAAAACCGCATCGGGTGATAAGGCTCAAGTTCGCCTGTCTTATTATTTGGCATTGAAGCTTCAAGCGTTGTGTCATCTTCAAATTTAACGATTGGTAAATTTAAACATGCATCAACCAAGTCATACATACCATTGCGTGGCTCAAGTTCTTTGCCTCGACGCAAAGCACCCTTGAGTTCATCACGCTTTTGATCGGGTATTTCACGCAACCCATTTACCATCATTTGCGCAACGTAATGAGCTTGATACAACGGTTCCTCAGGCCAGCGATCAACCAACACTTCCCAGCGCTTGACTGGATCATCCATTTTTGATTCATCGCCGAATGCGATGAGCTTTTGCTCTTCGGTCATTCCCGATCGCATGAATTGCAACAGGTATCGATTGACCTTTGTACCATTCTCACCATACATGATGAGATTCGGGCCAGCAGCTCCCCAATCCTGAAACATGCCATTGCTTGCTAGGCCACTGAGAAAAAACGCCAACGTCACCAACACACTTGCAGGCCAGAGGGTTAATCTTGCGATCCACCAGCACCAGGCGCGGAGTTTCATGCGGGATTTGTTGGCTTGCCAGAGGTCGTCGGTGAGTTGCTCTGCATCGCCCATGTCCTTGATGGCTGCTTCAATGGCATCGTCATCGCTGTAGTCCGATGCCTTGTATTCCTCGACCGCTTCGTCCAGATGGGTCTGCAATTCATGGGATATATCCAATCGCAGTTCGCGATCGTGCTTGAGCTTTTCGGTGATTGTTTCGATGAAATCGTTTGTCTTAGACATGTGTCCCCCAAAGGCATTGCGATAAGAACTACGGTGATGATGTCGCGTCCATCAACTGCTTTGCAGTTTGAGCATTGCCCCCCGGAAATGGCAATGCAGCGATTGACTGACACGTCCCTCAACCTAACGCGAGCAGGACGTTGACAGCATCGCTGAGCTGTTGCCATTGGGTTTTACTTTCCGTTAGCAGCTTTTCGCCCTTGGGGGTGATGTGGTAATACTTGCGTTGCTTGCCGGTCTCTTCTGACGTTTCCCACTTGGCTTTGATCAACCGCTGAGCCTGCATTTTGTGCAGCAAGGGATACAGCGTCCCCTCTTTCCATTGGAGTACACCATTGGTCCGATCATTGACGGTCTTGACCAGTTCGTAGCCATACATCGGCTGCTGATTGAGAAGTGAAAGCACAATGGGCATCACCGTGCCCCGCGCCAGTTCCTGTGAAAGTCCCATGCGTGCATCCTCCAGAAAATAGCCATGCATCGGGATTCGATACATAGCCTGCCGATGTATTGTACCTCGACATTCGATGCAATCAAGAGATCACGTAAAAAATATCACAGCATCCCAGGATGTCTGCATAAACAATCGCCCTCTTTCGTCCCGCCCGCGGACATGATGCACGTCGCTTTGCAAGTGTTTGCATGGCACGTGATTGTTGATGATTTAAGGGTCGAACTTACTCGCCACAACTCTCGACAAGTTGAGCACCGGGTTGACACCTGGTGCTCAACTTTAAAAACGACGTGCATATTGTCCCTTCACGGGAATGACGAATGGGTGCTGTATCATGCGACTGCTGCCGAAAACAACATTCATTCGCATGCGTTACATAAGCCGTAGACTGATGAGTTGTGTTACTTGATTGGCAATGTCGTCACGCACATGGGCATGGGGATTTGTAGTTGCTTGTTGACGTTCACCGGGATGGGGTTGTTGCCTTCGATGGTGAAGAGGACGACGTTGTTGGCGTCGCGGTTGGCGACGAGCATGAATTGGCCGTCGCGGGTTAGGGTGAAGCCGCGCGGGTGGCCGCCGCCGGAGGGGATGTTGGTGATGAGTTTGAGTTTGCCCTGCTGGTCGTATTGGGTGATGGCAATGCTGTCCACGCCACGGTTGGAGGTGTAGACGAAGGGTTTATGGGGATGGGTGTGAATGTCGGCTGCGGTGTTATTGGCTTTGAAATCTGCGGGGAGTGTGCTGATGGAGTCCAGAGGTTTTGCGATGCCAGCTTGGATGTCCCATTGGTAGCTATTGAGTGTGCCATCCAGTTCATTGATGACGAACATCAAACGCGGGTCCGGTGAAAAGGCGATGTGACGCGGGCCTGCACCGGGGTGGAGTTTGATGGTGCTGCTGACGGGTTGAACTTTGCCATCGGTGATGGGATGGACGGTGACTTCATCGGTGCCCAGGTCAGCAGCGAGTGCAAAGCGACCATCAGGGCTTGGGACAAAGCTGTGTGCATGGGGTTTGGTTTGACGACGTGGGTGAGCACCTTGACCAGTGTGTTGATAACTGACAGCACCTTCGCGTGGGCCTTGCTCGTTGAACGGGATGGCGGTGACGGAGCCCGACCCGTAGTTGGCGATGAGCGCGTTTGATGGCGATAGTCCGACGTAGCAGCTGCCGCGACCGAGTGTGCTGGTGCGTCCCTGCAAGGTGAGCTTGCCGGTTTTGGTGTCGAAGCTGTAGATGGCCAGCGCGCCGAATTTGGTCTTGGGATCATCGCCGTTGTTGTCAACCACAAAAAGCTGTTTGCCGTCATCTGAAAACCGCGCGAAGATCGGGCGGTTAATGCCATCGGTGATGTGTTCGACAAGTGCGAAGGTTTGGGCTTTGGCGTCGAGCTTGGCTAAATAGAGTCCGCCGTCGTCACCTTTGGCGAAGCTGATGATGAGGACCCAGTACGTCAAGGCGGAAAGTTCGACCATGAGGTTTCCTTGTGGCAAAGTTGGGTGTGATGACGGGATTAAGCAGCCCGGCGTTCAATCAAGGCAATATTTGGTACCAATATGGGTAAAAAATAACCGCTTGCCGTGTTCTGCCGCAAGCGGTTTTTGTTTTGGGGATTTTTTGAGACTCCGATTAACCAATCAG
>JBICHS010000389.1:0-11235 GCA_043101135.1 Phycisphaeraceae bacterium JB051 | reverse complement strand
AGTTTGTCGGAGACTTCCTTGAAGGCCTGATCTTTATCCGTGCCCACGTAGAATTCGAGCGTGATCTCACCGCGCCCCAATGAGCAGGTGGAGGTCATTTTGCGCAGGTTGGCAACGCTCTTGAGTTTGTCTTCCTGCTCTTCAATGACTTCGCGTTCGACTTCCTCGGGGCTACGACCTGTCCAATTGGTTTCGACCGTGATGATGGGTTGGTCGACGTTGGGGACAAGCTGCACGGGGATTTTGATCAGCGAGATGAAACCGAAAAGGATCAGCAGGATGACTGCAACGGACACCTTGACGGGGTTTGTGATGGCGAAACGAATATAATCCATGAAGTTTTGCCTGTTGTTTGTATCCTGACTGCCAGTAGCAGAAAAATTACGGAATCACTTGAACAGCCTGGGTGGGTCTTAAGCGTTCGGCACCTTCGATGACCGCCTGCATGCCTGCCTGCAACGGTGGCTTGGGTTCGATGACATAGCGATCTTCTATGCCAAAGAGAATTTTGACTTCCACGGGCATGGCTTTGCCTTGCATGTTGACCCAGACGACGGAGCCCTGACTGGAAGTCAGAATCGCGTTGCGTGGGACGGTGAGAAAGTTCTTGGCTTTACTGGTGGGAATGTGTGCGGTGACACTCATGCCGACCTTCAAAGCACCTTCGGGATTCTCAAGCAGAATGTGGACCGGGAAGGTACGCGCTGCCGAGGAGCCATCGGGAATGATCGCACTGATTTTGCCCTGGGTTTCCATGTTCAGCGGGTCGATTTTCAGGGGGATACCGCTGCCGGTGACCATGTTGTTAATCAGGGATTCGGGCACGTGAACCTCGGCTTTGATCTGGCCGGTGGAGATGATTTCCACGATTGAATTACCCTGGTTGACCCATTGGCCAAGTTCGGTGTGCTTGCGGACGACCACGCCGTCAAAGGGGGCTTTGACTTCCAGGCGAGCCAGTTCTTCCTTAGCCAGTTCGAGACTGACTTGTCTTTGTGCGAGACTGGCCTGAGCATTGGCAAGCTCGGCGCGGGCGATGTCGACCGCCGTCTTGGCGTCATCGACTTCCTTGGGACGGGCCGAGTTTTTGGTGGCAAGATCGTTGTAAAACGAAAGGTCACGTTCTTCCTGCTGAAGCTGTGCCTTGGCTTGTTCGAGCATGGCCTTGGCCTGATCAAGCTGGGCCTGGGCGGCATCGACACTGAGTTTGGCCCAGACTGGGTCGATCTTGGCCAGCACGGTTTTGCCCGCCACCACCGTATCACCTTCCTCGACATCCAACTCAATGATGCGGCCGTTTTGTTCAGCAGCGATGATCGAACGCTTACGCTCGATAAGTCGACCAACCACGTCCCAGCGGATCTGCGTTTGCTTCTGCTCAATCGTGCCCACGCGAATCAACGCAGGAGGCTCCTGGGGGGCTTGGGCGTCCTGAGCGGTCGCTGGACGAACCGTCAACAGCAGGCAGAATGTCAGCAAAATTGTCAGGCATGGATGCTTCATTGGCACGAATTCCTTCACTATGTCGCGAGCATGCTTAAGTGGTATATCAATCAAGTCACAGGCAAACAGGTATTGCCTGCATCCTGAAACCGACAAGTCATATAGACTAACGGATTGTGCAGCGATTGCGATAGATTATCTGAAAATTTTTTCAAACTTTGGTGATATTTTGTTAGGATTTTGATCGCGGCCTTACGAATAAGGCGCATTATGCTGTGCATTCAACCATTTTGCACACATCGATCAACATCGCGATCTTGCATAGACGATATTTTTTATCGCACGGTGTCGATAAGCATATCAATGGCAATGGGGGGAAAGCTGCACAAGACCAACCGCGTTGCATGACAACGGGTTTGATGCGTGACGATCCATTTTGAATCAAATGGAAACTTACTTGGCCTTGGCGCGGCGTCGGAGTTCGGCTTCAACAAAGCCGTGGATTTCGCCGTCCATCACGCGCTGGGGGTTACCCATTTCGTAGTTGGTTCGGTGATCTTTCACACGGTTGTCATAGAAGACATAGCTTCGGATCTGCGTGCCCCAACCCATGTCCAGCTTGCCACCGGACTCAGCGAGTTGTTCAGCGTCACGTTTTTCCTGTTCCATGAGTTCGAGCTTACCCTGCAGAATCGACATGGCCTGTCGACGGTTCTGTTCCTGCGATCGTTCATTGGAACAGACAACGGTGACGCCGGTGGGTTTATGCACCATGCGGACGGCCGAGGCGACCTTGTTGACGTTCTGACCACCGGGGCCGGAGCTGCGTGCAAAGCAGGTGATTTCCAGGTCTTTTTCGTCGATCTCAAAGTCACCTGTGTCGTCGAATTCAGGAATGATATCGACTGCTGCAAAGCTGGTCTGGCGTTTGCCCTGAGCATTGAACGGGGAGACGCGTGCAAGACGATGCGTGCCACGCTCTGCCGAGAGGTACCCGTAAGCGAAGGGGCCTTTGATGTAGAGGGTCACATCTTTGAGCCCCGCTTCATCGCCGTAGGTCCGGTCCATCTCAGTGATGTCCCAGCCCATTTTTTCGCAGTAGTACAGATACATGCGCATGAGCATTTCGGTCCAGTCCTGGGCCTCGGTGCCACCTTCGCGGGAGTAGATGGTCAGATAGCAGTTTCGACCGTCGTACTTGTTGGACAGCATGGCCATGAGATCCAGCTTGTCGATGGTCTTTTCCAAGGTGGTCGCCTGGTCATCGACTTCCTGGAGGGTCTCTTGATCGCCGGCTTCCTCAGCCATTTCGAGCATCAGCTGTGCTTCTTCAACTTCGGTCATTGCAGCATCAACGGGGTCAAGAATGACCTTGATCCCTTTGAGTTCAGCAAGCACCTTGTTGGCCGCCGCCTGGTCATCCCAGAAGTCGGGCGCATTGAGCTTCTTCTCGAGTTCTTCGCGTTTGGCCTGTCTCTTATCGTAGTTAAAGAGAGTCACGGATGGTTAAGATCCGTGCCTTGAGGTCGTCCAAAATGTATGAGATGTTTTCGCGCATAGCACGGTAATGTACGTGTTATGTATCCATTTTGCAACGTGGCTCAACCGCTTGCGGTTTAGCAGTCTTTTTTAAGTTCGGTCCTTTTCAATTTAACCACAAAGACACGAAGAGCACGAAGGACACGAAGACAAGGCATTCAAGTCAGGCCAAGGCATTTTTTTTACCACAGAGAACACTGAGAGCTCAGAGCGTGAATCAAGTAGTGATTTTGATTGAGGAATATGTCTCAGTGTCCTCTGTGATCTCTGTGGTTAAATTGCCTTGACAACTTCGTGTCTTCGTGTCTTCGTGGTAAGAATCTAAACCAACGTTGTCATGGCATCACTTGAGCTTCGCCAATTGATCGATGACGGTGTGCACTGCCTGCGTGCCTTGGTCGCCAAGGCCATCTGCCGAGGCGCTGCGGAAGAGGTGTTCGACATGTGCCAGCGTCGTCAGTGGCAGCTTATGCTCACGGGCGGCCTGCTGGACGATATTCAGGTCCTTGAGCAGGTAATCAATCATGAACCCCGGGGTATGGTCAGCGTCCAGAATCTTCGGCCCAAGGTTGGAGATTTGCCAACTCCCTCCGGCGCCGGCACTGACCACATCCAGCATCTTGGCCGGGTCAAGCCCATTGGCTTTGGCCATCGCAATGGCTTCACAGACGCCGATGAGATTGATGGACACCGCGATCTGGTTACATGCCTTACACGTCTGCCCCGTGCCGCTGTCACCAACATGCGTGATGTTCTTGCCCATGACTTCAAACAGTGGCAATACTTCGTCAAACGTCTGGCGCGGCCCGCCCACCATGATGCTCAGCGTCCCCGCCTGGGCACCGACATCACCGCCTGAAACCGGGGCATCCAAATGCGTCACGCCGATCTGGGCCAAGCGTTGGGCAAGGTCCTTGGTGACGATGGGGCTGATGGTCGAATGGTCCACGGTGATGAGCCCATTACTGGCTGTGGATGCAACCCCATGCTCACCGAAGAGTACATCTTCAACGTCCGGCGAATCGGTCACATTGATGAAGATCACCGACGGTTTGCTTAACGCCAAAGCAGCAGGCGTGTCGTACATCGTCGCACCGGCATCGACAAGCGGTTGGCACTTGGATGGTGTCCGATTGAACACCGAAACCTTGTAGCCGGCCTTGAGCAGATTTTGTGCCATGGCCCGACCCATGATGCCCATGCCGATGTATCCGACGTGTTGATGAGACATAAGATGACCTCCAATATGATGGCGATATCGTCTAGTTGCTTGTTACCCATGGTAATACAACAAAAACAACTTCGCAGATCGCCGGCTTTGCAGTTGATATTCCCGACCGAAAAGGTAAGTTGTTAGGACTGGCAATTGTTTATCCAGTTGACTCTACGAAACGATTAACGCGAAAGGTACAACCGTGACCTATACCAAAACGTTGGCATGGACTTTGACCGCTGGCATGATGCTCGGCAGCTTCGGGTGTGTTTCCCAGAAACAGGCAGACGATCTGCAGACCCTCTACCGCCGCAGTCAGGAACAGGTCATCGACCTCAAGGCTCAACTCGAGGAATGCAACAAACGCGTTGCTGCGATGTCCTCCGTCCCGGTTTCCCAACCCCAGACGCAGATTGTCCAGGACCCCAACCTCATCGCTCAGCTCGAATCCCTGCGTGCCGAACGTTCACGTTTGAATCAGGCTTTGGCCGAAGCGCAGCAGGCCCTTATTGCCGCCAGCCAGATCAGCCCGATTCTGCCCGCCCAGATGGACAACGACCTGCAGCAGCTTGCTCAGTCCAACGGTGCGATGATGCAGTACGACTCGAAGCTCGGCATGATCAAGTTTGCCAGCGACATGACCTTTGCTCCCGGTTCAACCAACATCTCCGCTCAGGCCCAGGCCAATCTCGCCCGTCTTTCACAGGTGATGGATAAGCCCGGTGCCGAAAAGTACGAACTGCGTATCGTCGGTCACACTGACAACGTCCGTATTGCCAAGCCTTCAACCAAGGCCGCTCACCCGACCAACTGGCATCTGTCCGTGCACCGTGCGATTGCTGTCAAGGACATCCTCACCAAGGCTGGTCTTGACCCCGTGCGTCTGCAGGTTGCAGGTAACGGCGAGTATCGTCCCGTTGAGCCCAACACCGCCCGTCGTGGCAATGCTGCCAACCGTCGCGTGGAAATCTACATTGTTCCCATGAGCTATACCAAGGTCGAAAACACGGTTTCCTCCGATGCTCCCACCGCACCGGCCGTCACCGTCCCGACCACGCCCGTCCCCAACCCGACGAGCCCTGAAGCATTCAAATAAGTCTGCACCCGGCAGCACAATTCAAGTTGTAACCACCCAACACCGGGCGAAAGTCCGGTGTTGTTTTTAAAATGATTTCGGAAGAATATTTTCAACCGCCAAGACGCCAAGTACGCCAAGTACCGCCAAGATCAGAAAGAGAATTGCCAATTAACCACAGAGCTCTCAGAGGCCCCAGAGAGAAAGTCATACCGTTTAAAACTCTGTGTACTCTGTGCTCTCTGTGGTAAAAATGTCTTGATGTTTTTCTCTCTTAACTTGGCGCACTTGGCGTCTTGGCGGTAAAACAAATCCGAAATAATAAGACGGAGTTCCAAAAGCCATGCGGATTGCCCTGGCACAAATTAACCCAACGGTCGGGGATATCTCCGGCAATATGAACCTGATCCTTGATGCCATCGACAAGGCAAAACAGGATACGGCGGACCTGGTTGTCTTCCCCGAATTGGCACTCATCGGATACCCGCCACGGGACCTGCTGATGAAGCCGGCAGCCATTCGCATGTGTCAGCAGGCACTGGATCGTATTGCTGAAAAATGCACGGATATCGCTGCCATCGTCGGATACCCTTGCCCGTCGGAAACCGATCGTGGGCTTGCATTATTCAACGCAGCAGCCCTGTGCTTTGAAGGCAAGATTCAACACCGGTATGTCAAGCATCTTTTGCCGACCTATGACGTCTTTGATGAACGCCGCTATTTCGAGCCGGGCTATCGTGCGCAGGAAGAGGTCAACGATGTGGCAAGCTACAAGGGCGTTCGTATTGGTGTGACCATCTGCGAAGACCTCTGGACGGACCCCGCAGTCATCGACCGTCAGCTTTACCACAATGATCCAGTCAAGGACCTTGTCAACAAAGGCGCGGAGTTGATCATCAACTGTTCGGCCTCGCCGTTTGTGATGCAGAAACATGACAAACGCGTCAAGCTGCTGCAGAACACGGCACGTCGATTCAATGTCCCTGTCTTTTACTGCAATCAGGTTGGCGGTAATGATGAACTGGTCTTTGATGGCAATAGTTGTGCCGTCGATAACCTTGGCAATGTCATTGGACACTGTGCAGCGTTTGAATCCGATTTGACCGTGGTGGATTCGGAAGTCGCAACGCCGGTGAAAGTCGTCCCCATGGGCACATTGGAGTCAGCGTATTATGCGCTGGTTCTTGGCCTGCGTGATTACTGCAACAAATGTGGCTTCAAGTCCATCGTGCTCGGGTTGTCCGGTGGCATTGATTCGGCGTTAACCTGCGCGATTGCTGTCTCGGCATTGGGCAAGGAAAATGTCCGTGGTGTGACCATGCCATCCCGATACTCATCTGAAGGCTCGGTCAGTGATGCAGAAGACCTTGCTAAACGGCTGGGGATCAAGTTCCACGAAGTCCCCATTGCAGACCCGCATCAGACCTTGGAGACGTTACTCACGCCACACTTTGAAGGCAAAGAAGCTGACGTCACCGAGGAAAATATTCAGGCGCGCATCCGTGGCGTGATCCTCATGGCATTCTCCAACAAGTTCAATTCACTGCTCGTCACTACCGGCAACAAGTCCGAACTGGCGGTCGGTTACTGCACGCTCTACGGTGATATGTGCGGTGGCATGGCAGTCCTCTCTGATGTCCCCAAGACGACCGTGTGGGCGCTGTCCAAATGGATCAACAACTCAGAGAACAGCCCATTGCGTAAGGCATATAACATGGCGGTGATTCCTGAGAGTTCCATTACCAAGCCACCCAGTGCAGAGCTTCGCCCGGATCAGAAGGACGAAGACTCACTGCCACCGTATGAGATTCTCGATCAAATTGTTGAGCGTTATGTCGAACGTGATCAATCTGCTGATCAAATCATCGAGCAGACCGGCTTTGATCGTGACATGGTCCTGCGTTTTGTCCAACTTATTGACCGCAATGAATACAAACGCAAACAGGCTGCGCCCGGTTTGAAGATCACTGGACGGGCTTTTGGTGTCGGCCGACGGATGCCGATGGCGCAGCGATATGACAACCTCAAGACGCTTGAGGGGTAAGGGTATAAAACAGTGTATATACCGATTTTGCGGGAATTATTTGTGTAATAACCTTGCAAGGTCGTTTAAGCACATGCACAACGGTTCGGTTTGTTATATGATGACGTTTCATGCATCAGAATATCTGTCCATCCTGTGGTGCAGTCCTGCCTAACGATCAAATCAACGTGTCGCAGGGCGTCGCCTTTTGTCCGGGATGCGGCAAACTTTCTGACCTGCGTGATGTCATCGAATCAACTGAGAATGAAGTTGATATCGAACAGACACCCTCAAAGTGTTTTATTTGGAATGAAGGTTCCAGAATTCATATTCGATCAACACTCCAATCAATATCCGGTGCATTTGGATCACTGATCTTTGCGTTGTTCTGGAACGGCGTTGTATCGGTGTTTGTGTTGGTTGCCATCTCAGGATTGTGGCTGAATCTCATCGGTGAGCCGCCGGAGATTCTGCCTGCTCCCAAGTCCGATGGCAAAGACATGACGTTAGGGGCGACCTTGTTCCTTTGCATCTTCCTCGTACCATTTGTGTTAATCGGGATGGCCTCCTTTGGCAGCTTCCTGTTTAATGTATGGGGACGGATTGATGTGATCCTCGACGGCCCAGAAGGAAGCATCCGAACCGGCATACCCGTATTCGGATGGACACGACGCTTCAATGCCAGCCATGTGACCAAAGTCACAACCGACATTTCGTCCTGGCAACAAAATGGGCGAAGTCGTGAACTGATAAAAATAGAAGCAGATCGAACCATCAAGTTCGGCAGTCAACTCAATGACACGCGACGCGATTGGATGCGATCTGTTTTAAAAAAATTACTTGTATCAACCAGTACTTGATGCAAACAGCTCAATGAGCATGACCAGTACCATACCAATTGAGTCCGCACTACATGAAACCATTCGATCATCAGACGGGTCAACACCTACAAGTTGACAATGCGCGCATTTATGTTGAACAGGCCGGTTCGCCCGATGCCTACCCGGTTTTGTATTTGCCCGGTGGTTTTGGGCACATTGCCGAGTTCAATTTGATGATGCCCGAGTTGCCTGAGTCAATACAGCTCATCGGCATTGATTCGCGCGGGCATGGCAAGTCGACAATGGGCAATCGCGGTCTGACCTATGCACAGTTGGAAAACGACGTTTGCGCGATCGTCAGACAATTGGATTTAAAAAGACTGAGCGTGATTGGTTACAGCGATGGGGGGATCGTTGCCATGCGTCTGGCGGCAAGTCGTCGTTTGGAAATTGATAAAGTTGTCGCCATCGGGGCGCATTGGCAACTCAAGGCTCATGATCCGATTCGCGAAGTCTTCAGTCAGATCACGCCGGAAAGTTGGCGCGTCGAAGCGCCTGATGATTATGACGAGTATATAGCTTTGAATCCCGAGCCGGACTTTGATCGCTTTACGCGTGATGTGGTGAATATGTGGTTGGATACCGATCCGGCAACGGGCTACCCCAATGAAACGGTCAGCCGGATTACCAGTGAATTGCTCATTGTCCGTGGTGATGATGATCCATACATCACGCCCGGGAGCATGGCCGAGTTGGCCACGTTAGTGTCGCGATCACATCTGTGCAATCTGCCGTTTGCCGAGCATGCCGTGCATGAAGACCAGCCTGAATTACTTGGGCGCATTCTGGATCACTTCTTCTCGGATCTGTCATTTTCCAAGCAGGATCGACGTTCGATGATCACCAGGTAACCGTCTGGCTGCGACGGGTGTAGGTCGTGCGGTTGTAGTCATCACTGTTGGAGCTGTTGCGATCACGGGTGACGGTGACGCGTTGTTCGGATTGATTGGTGACATATCCGGTGATGACCGCAGGGGTGACATCACGACGCGAGTAGTACCACTGACTGCTTGCGGGGATATCCGCTGTGCCGTTGGATTGCGCCAGGGCACGATGCTGGGTTGTGTTGAACACCGTCGAACGCACCGCTCGCGTGGGTGTGGTTGTTGGATAGCATTGTGCGGACTGCGATTGGCAACCGGCCAAGGCCAACGCCAGGATCAGCAATAGACAAGCAATGATGGCACTTTTCATCTTTTTCCCTCCAAGGCTTTGTTTTTGCCACAGGCGTCGACTGTGACATGACTGATGCGATATGGCTCAGTCGCCAACGGACTTTCTCATGGGGACGTCGTTGCGTCGATCGCCTGATGGGTTGCATCAAGGCGTGACGTACCCTCCGTTGATCCTGACAGGTTAATCGCAACGCAGCCTCATTCAGAGCGAATTTGAGACAAAATGCTGTAAATCACTGTCAAGAATTGTGGTTTGTGACGGGTAAGTGGATTTTGATGTGAGGATTGGATGTGTCATTGGACATTAGAAACGTTCTAAGATACAATCCGGCCCGTCCAGCAATGGATGCACGGTTGAGACAGCATGAATGGGTTATGCTGTCGCACGACGATTTGTTACCGATATGTTTAGGAGTCATTTGTTATGGCAGTTCAAGTTGGAACACAAGCCCCGAACTTCAAAGCTCAGGCCTATCTTGCTGAAGTCGATCAGTTCAAGGAAATCTCACTGGAAGACTACAAAGGCAAATGGGTTTGTCTGTATTTCTACCCGATGGACTTCACCTTCGTTTGCCCGACCGAAATCGCAGCTTTCGATCAGGAACTCGACAAGTTCAAGGAACGCGGCTGCGAAGTCGTGACCTGCTCCTGCGACAGCCACTATGTGCACAAGGGCTGGTGCGACAGCAACCCGATGCTCAAGGGGCTGAAGCAGCCGATGCTCGCTGACATCACCAAGCGGATCAGCATGGACTACGGCGTGCTCCTGGCTGACCAGGGCGTTTCCCTGCGTGGCACGTTCATCATTGATCCCGAAGGCAAAGTCCGTTGGGTCAACGTCAACGACCTGCCCGTCGGCCGTAATGTCGAAGAAGTGATTCGCGTGCTTGACGCACTGCAGTCCGGCGGTCTGACAGCCTGTAACTGGAAGCCCGGCCAGGACAATCTCAAGCCCTAAGACGGTTTGATGATTACACTGCATTTTCCAAACCTGCTGCGAGCGATATCGCAGCAGGTTTTTTTGTATCCATCGTTGGGAAGTCTCCGGTCAAGATAACCGGGCTATGTAGACGATTCATGCTGATGAAAATGAGCACATGGCGTAACCCCGGTGCCTCTTTGATTTACGATTGTGCAACTGGAACCGGATTAACAGCCGTTGCTCATCATCGAAAAATTCTTAGATCCAATCACGATATTTGTCTGACAATGCGCATAAAAAACCCCCGCCCAAAAACACATTGGCAGGGGTTGGTACTAATGGAAAGCTAAGACGGCAAATGCGTCAAGGGGTTGATCAGGTTATTTTCGTTTGCGATCCTCATGACGGTTAAGCAGGTTCACAAGGTAGCCCAGTGGGTCGTTTTCGACACCAACGGTGATTTTGCGGCTGTTGCTGTTGCTGTTGAATTGTGCAAGCAGTTCGTTCTCACGCATCATCTTTGACAATGCCTGGGGGGTGAGTTTGATCTGCGCCCAGAGCGTGAAATCTTCATACAGCCATTCCATGGCCCAGTCATCTGCATGGCGTTTGGCCGGTACATTCTGACCGGAACTGGCATGACGGATGAGTTGGTCAAACTTGATGTTGACGGTAGCGGGGCGGGTACGTCTGCGACGGGCGACGGGAACAATGGTGTTGTGGCGAGTCATGAGGTAGTTCCTTTCTTCCTCGAAGCACAAATCAATTTGGATGAGGTGACCAAATTGGACTTCACAGGTCTCAAAGGTTTCGGCACATTCTGGCAGCCACCGATGGGGGTATCGAGATGTACTTTGCGGGGGGGCCGGGGCAATCAAGTACATCTGGTGGCTGCCAGAACAGGCCGAAAACCTGTTCCACGACAGTTTGGAGCAGCCACCATGGAACTACTTAGAAACACACA
>JBICHS010000388.1:0-3757 GCA_043101135.1 Phycisphaeraceae bacterium JB051 | reverse complement strand
GTGTACGTTTCACCCACCTGCTCAAAGGCTGGGGGCGTGTACTTGGGCAGTTCCTTGTCTTCATCACCTTCTGGGACATACTGATAAGTTGCCATGGGCTGGTTGTCGCCATCATAAATGGCAGCCGCTTTGATATGTGGGTTGGCTTTGAGACGCTTAAGCGTTTCCTTGGCCGTATCACCGTCGGCAAACTCAATGGCCCCGCTGGCGGAATTGCCCACCACGTCGGCCAACGTACCCAACTCGCGGATCATGCGCTGATCCATGGACATCAATTCGTTACCCACAAACAGTCCGCCGCTAAGCAGCACGGAAACCGTCACAGTGGTTGCGATACAAAGCGCCAATCGCCTCCGAATGGTTAAATGAAACCGCATAATGCTTTCTCCTCTTCACAAAGCGGTTAATACGATAGAGCTCAGTCAACGATCTTGGCCATCTGCAACAGCTTGGCGTTGATCTTGAGCTTGGCAGCATCAGCCTGGCTCTTGTTGATCTCCAGATTGATTTTGTTGGTTGCGATCAAACCCACCATGCCCTTGTTCTTGGCAAAGTCGGCGGTGTCACCCACGGTCAGAATCGGCGCATTGCCAATCTTCTCAAGCACAGGTTTGACATCAGTGTTGATAAACAGAATGCTGCATTTTTTAAGCTCATCCGCGGATGCATCGACAGCAAGATAGGTCGTCTTGATCGGACGGTCTCCGGCCTTCTTACCTCCGACGATTTTATCGAGCACACCGTCGAACGGGTCTTTGCCGACCACCCCGATCACGAAATCACCACTGCCACCAGGCCAGACAACATACTTGGTGAAGTTGAGCAAAAATGCGCATTTGACCTTGTCGAGTTTGTCGGCAGCAGTGGCCTGCGTTGCCAATGAACCGACAAGCACGAGCAGTGTGATCATCAACGTTGTGCGTTTGAAAGTATTCATGATTTCATACCTCAAAGAAAGAAAAAACCTCTCTGCCCGGTGAAGGACAGAGAGATGGTGTTTTCAAAGAATCAGAAGGTAATGGCAACCTTGCCGTAGACATCGGATTCGATTTCGCCACTGCCACCAAGTGCATTGGTGTATTCAGGATGGCTATCGTCAGCCAGGTTCTGTCCCCAGATGGACACTTCAATATTGTCCTTGGGCTTCCAGGTCAGACCGATGTCATAGCGGAAGAAGGAACTGATATTCACATTGGGCACATTGTCATACCAGTACAATGCACTGTTGATGGCCAAATTGTCGTTCAGATCATAGTAGGCACGGACACTGAACTGATTGCGTGGCGAAGTACCTTCGTTGCCCGCGCTATTGGGGCCGTGTGACTCTACATCCTGGAAGGTGTAGTTACCGATCAACTTGAGATTTTCCTCCACCTGCCAGGTAATGGTTGATTCAATCCCGTAAGCTTCAGAGTACACATCATTGGAATAGGAAGACGTGCTCGTTGAACCAATCTGGTTTTCATACTTGTTGAAGTATGCAGCCAGATCAAGTGAAAGATTCTTGGCAAATGAGATACGGTAGCCACCTTCATAAGCCATGACATTGGTGGACTCCAGATCGGGGTTACCGATAATCGGGAATGCCGGGGCGAAGAATCCTTCTTCGACGCGTGAAGGTGTACGCACCGCTCGTGAGATGGCTGACCAGAGAGTATGACCATCCTTGATACGCCAGGACAGACGAGCACTTGGCTGAACTTCCACGCCGGTGTAATCATTGTGCTCGATCTTGGTACCAATGGTGAAAAACAGTTTGTCATCGACAAGGGTCATGGTGTCCTGAACAAACGCACTGAATGTATTATCCGATGCATTGTTGGAATTAAAGGCCATGAAAGGAACACCCGGAGCAACATATGTCGGCAGGATGGAATCCTTGGTCCAATGATAGTTCAAACCCCAGATGATATTGTGCTTGCCATCACCCATGGTGAAGTTGTGTTGAAGGTCAAAGTCCAACGTATGACGTTCCTGCCCAAGGGAGGTATCTCCACGATGAACATAGTCATAGTAGAACTGCAACTGCAGGCTCGAATCTTCTGAGAAGTCATGGGTCAGGCGTGCGATGAAATTGCCACCATCGGTATCAGTAATACCACCTGAGGCGTCATCAAAATCACCGTTGTAATAATCACCTTGTAAAGTCAGATGGTTCGCCCCGGTATAGCTGTCAGTACGGAAGCCAAACTGGCCACGTTTCCATTCGTCGTAGTGATCCGTGTTGGTTCCAGCCAGATTACCGTCGTCGGTCATTTGATACTTGCCATAGACACGGAAATACGAATCATCATCCAACTTACCACCGTAGCGGACGGATGTATTGCTCAGATCCTCGGTCCCTGCAGACTGCGAGAACAGCAGGCCCTGGGTGTCCTTGGCTTCCTTGGTCGTAATGTTGATCACACCATTGACCGCGTTGGCACCCCAAAGCGTACCACCTGGACCACGAATCACTTCAACGGACTTGAGATCCTCAAGCACATAATCCTGGCTGTCCCAGTAAACACCAGAGAACAAAGGTGTATAAAGACTGCGACCATCCATCAGAACAAGCATTTTATTGTTGTATGGCCCATTGAATCCACGTGCGCTGATCGCCCAATTACTGGCGTTAATTCGCGCGACGTGCAGACCGGGAACCAGACGCAAAAGTTCAGGAATCGACTGATGACCCGATCGGGCGATATCTTCTTCCGTGATCACACTGATGGCACCCGGTGCATCGGAGAGTTTCATCCCCTTGCCCTTGGTGACCGAGGAAACCTCGACATTCATCAGGGCATCCAGATCCATCTCGGCGAAGTCTTCTTCAGCTTTCACCTGCGAACCGGCACAAAGTCCGACGATCAAAACACAGCAGAAAAGAGTTTGCATCCGTGCAAAGCGGCCTTTGAGAACAGGGCCTAACGATGAAGTCCATTTGCGGTGCAGCATGTTTGTCTCCTTCGAATCATGGACAAGCTACAATGACAAATGTGTTCTTCGGTGCATTCATTACCGTAGTTTAGACATAGGGCCTACCCTTTATTATCAGACCTTTTATGGAATCAGAACTTCCACAATTGCAAACATAACTCGTCGCCAACACACGCGCCACAGACATATTCCTATAAATATGCCGCTTTCTTTGTTAAAAAACCGATACTTACCGGACATATGTTGCGTAACATATGTGTCATTCGAAAATGTCTATGAAGATATCGCGGTTCCATATTTTAAAATAGGGTAAAAATGCAGGCGATATACCCTGCTCTCCAGGATGATCTGGTAGTCTGGGTAAAAAATAAAATCATAAAAATGTCAGATTTATTAACTATAAAAATGAATATGGGACTGTGTAACTGATGCAGCTCATTCATATCACGCATCAGATACATCGAACCTCATTGAGGCTTTTCACTACCAGCCATAAATGCCAAAGAGTCGATAACCTAGTTGTAGCACAACTGCTGCGGCCAAGTGCGACTGTCGCGGTCATAGGGCAACACGTCCGACGTGGCGATCATCCATTGCAGCAGGTTCTCGTTAAGCTCAGCCTTAATCTCCGAATAAGCAGAGTCATCAATGAGGTTCACGCTTTCCGTCGGGTCCTTTTTCAGGTCGTAGAGCTCGCTGATGTCCTTGGCGCGACGGATGAGTTTGTATTCCGACGAACGCACCATGATCGCGCGACAGATCGACTCAGGCTGAACTTCCTGCTGATGCGTCTTGGGATAGTAGATGTGATCCGGGTTGGTGATCGCAGGTTCAGGGT
>JBICHS010000387.1:0-10322 GCA_043101135.1 Phycisphaeraceae bacterium JB051 | reverse complement strand
AGCCCTGTGAGATGAGCAGTGAGGCCAATTGCAGATCACGATGGTTGTCCGTCAACTCCACGCCGTATTGACTGGTGGTGTGACCGATCGCCATGCGATCCAGTTGCCAGGCATCCGAGTCAATGGTGGTGTTGGCTTGATACTGGAAGATGGCCAACGCGCTAAAGAGCAGGAGAATGCATGCCGCCAGTGACCAGCCGCCGGCCAGTCGGGTGAGGACATGTTCCTGTGCAGCATGGGGGATATCGCGCAGACGATCCGCCAACTGCTGGCTGATTCGCGGGCTCGTGTAGGCAGACTGCAACGACTGGCTGAGTTGGGTCAGCTCGTTGAGATATTTCTGGCAATCCGGGTTACCCGCGATCAAAGACTGCACCTGCTGATTTTCAGCGTCGGTGGTCTGACCATCGTGGTAGCGTGCCAGGAGTTGTTGTTGGTTCATATCAAGTTTCATCAGGTCACTCCTTTGTCGGAGTCTGTTTGCATTTGGTTGTCCAAGGCAGATTCAGGTTTATCACTTTCATCAGGCGGCTTGTTGGCTTGCTGGGGTGGTGGGTGGAAGTAGTCAGCCAGCTTATCCTTGAGTAATGCTCGCCCGCGATGCAGCCGCGACTCGACCGTGCCACGCGGCAGGTTCAGGACGTCGGCGATCTGGGCATAACTGAAGCCTTGAATCTCCCGCAGCATGACCACGCTTGAGAACTCCGGCGGGAGTTGGGCGATGGCCTGCATGGTGTCGATCTGGATCTGGGTATCCTCGGTGCGATTGCTCGCGGGCATCGCATCCATCACCGGCTCGCGTGAGACAAACAGCAGTTTGCCCCATTTGCTCTTTCGCCGGATGCGGGCGATGCGTTTGATGAGTATGCGTGTGATCCATGTCTTGACCGTTGCATTGCCTTGGAACTTCGAAGCACTTTCGAACACAGCCAGAAACGTTTCCTGAACCGCGTCCTCAGCGTCGGCCCGATTCTTGAGCATGACGTAAGCCAATGCGTAGAGTCGATCCGCATGAAGATGAACCAGTTGCTCAAACGCCACAGCGTTGCCTGCTGCGACTTGCGTCAGCAACTGCTCCTGCGGGTCGTCTGGATCACCAGCACCCAGACTGTCCAACTGATTCGTCCTCATCTGCTAGTACTGTTCCTGCGAAAGGGCAAAAACTTCCCGAGACATGAAATTTTTTTTACGGGAAGTCGGTCAAAGGCACGTAGGTCGTTTAACAGAGACATTATATGGCAATCATGGTTTTTTCGATCATGGGGGCGAAAAATGATTTTTGTGATGAAAAAGCCGTGACTCTCCTGAGTCACGGGTTGCTTTTTTTTTACCTATCGGACGCGCCCGCGCCCAAGACATTGTTAACCACAGATGAACACAGATGAACACAGATGAACACAGATGAACACAGATGTTCAAGACAGCAAGACGGATTTTGTCTTTATCTGTTGTTGAAATACGCACCATATTGACCAACACAAGCCGCCAGATGAGTCCACGAAGTGGGCGAATCTGACGGGTAGACTTCGGGGCGTGGGAGACCCGTCAGAATCACTGCGTTCATCTGGCGGCTTGTGTCTTGGAATCACTGTCAGTGAATCAAGTCCAACTCATCGTCCTGGCGTCTGCGGTCTTGGGTCGGGGACGACCATCAGTTGGACCTGCATGGGTTGATCAGGCTTAAGCAGAGGCAGTGTCGGTGCCAGGGGCATTTCCTGTTGAAGTCGTTGATACGCGTCGTTGGCCGTGTTGGCCTGGGGCAGGGGGGCGATCCAATTGTTGGATTGACTGGTCTGACCATTAAGCCATTGCACGAGCACCGGGACCTGATTGGCAGGAATATTGAGCGTGATTACCTGACGCAGCGGGTCTGAATCCTCTTTGGTTTTGGGCGTCGATTCGGGCTTGCTTGATGGCGTTGCATCACTGAATCGCTCAGCAGATTGACTTTCCTTGGCATGCTCCGATTCGGCTTTGGGCGGTGCGATGATTTCGACCTTGTTCCGCAGTGCCCATTGCGTGATCTGGATGACGGTCTGCTGCGGTTGATGCGATTGGATGATGCACACCGGCGGGGTCTGCTCAACCGTATTGTTGGTTGCAGCCTCGTCTTTGGTACCCACACGGGGCATGATGGTCATCGAACGCACACTCGCGACATCACGCAACTGACGTGGCAATGGCTTGGCGGAAGGCATGGTCGGTGAAGGAGCTTCTGCCAACAGCTTGGAGCGATGTGGGGGCGTTGCCAACTGATTCATTGTCGGGTCGGTGTCGGCAACCAAGGGGGGAAGCGGTGACGACTCGGGAATCACCGCGGCGACATCCACCGGGGCCTTGGCTTTGGCAGCAGTTGGGGCAGTGCTCATGCTGACAGCCGCGTCGTTTGGCTGGTTGGCCTCCTGACTGCTTGCAACATTGCCGGTGATCATGGCGGTGACATTTGGGGCCGTGTCGTCCGCTTTGGACTTGTCTTTTTCTTCTGCCAGTTCATTATCACCCATCGCCAAACGCGACATGGTGGGGGAGTACTTTTTGAGTTCCTCAACTGCTGGCGATGAGGCAGAGGCTGCAGGGGCAGCGACAAAGCCGGACATCACCCCATCGGGCTCCGGTGTGGTGGGCATGGCGGCGGCAGGGCTTGGCTTGGCGGTAGCCGATTCACTGCTTCGACTGCGAGCAACCGACTTGGGCAGACTCATGGCAACAACCGGTTGATCCGCAATCACGGAAGACTCGGTTGTCACGCCACGTCCTGATGCAACGTTGGCTTGATCCGCGTCCGATTCATCCCAATCCAACTTGGCGATGCTGCCCACGGCTGACATCTCACGGGTGTCGGTCCCGCCTTCCAACGCCAGTGTTTGGGGCATGGGGGATGATGAGACTTCCGGGGCTTCCGGGGCTTCCGGGGCTGCCGTGGGTTGGGGTTGGCTTTCCAATTCGGTCTTGGCCTGGGGCAGGACGATGGGTTCAGCGAGCAGTCGGTCGATGGCATCGGGGCTGCGGTTGGCTTGTTCCATATCCATAGCCAGGGCCGGCTGTTGTTTACTGATTTGTGATTCGAAGGCCATTTTTTCCGTGCGGTGGATCAGTGACTGCGTGCCGGTGTGGTTGACCATCAAGCCGATGATGACCATGAACATGGCAGCCAGTGACCCGTAGGCAAAGAGACGCATGGTGCGCGCGTGGCTTCTTGCCTGGGGCGTGGATCGCACTGCCGGGTTGGGCTTGCGGCGTTCGGGGAGCGGGCCCAGGAGCATTTGCCGTTCGAGTTGAGCTGAGACATAATCGCCAAGCTCCATCGGCGCGGTGACCTGATCCAGATCGCTGAGCATGTCCCGGTCCTGTTTCATGCTCTTGACCAGGCTGGCTAAGCGCGGGTCGTCTGCAAGAGTCTGTTCGAATGCCGCCTTTTGGTCAGCGGTGAGTTCATCCTCGATATAGCCGAGGATCAGGTTGTCGTCGTAGTTGTCAGTTGTCATGACACTGCCTGTCCTTTGCTGCTTGAGGTTGATGTGTCCGATTCAAGTTCGAGCATTTTTTCGCGTAACGCCAGTCGTGCTCGAAACAGACGACTTTTGACCGTGCCACTGGGCAGTTCCAGAATCTCACCGATCTGCTGATAGTCCAGCCCCTGCGTATCGCGGAGCACGAGGACGCTACGGTGGTCGGGGTCCAATTCGTTCATGGCCTGCCGAAGCAGTCGCATGGTCTCTTTCTTTTGGACGTGCTGATCGGGTGAAAGTTCCCGGGTATCGGTGAGATTGGCCCCAAGTGTTGTAGGACGCTGGCTTTGTGCGTTATTGGAAATTTGCTGATCCAGTGAGGTTGCCCTGCGGACTTTGCTTTTGCGCAGATGTGAAAGCGACTCGTTGACCGCAATGCGGTAAATCCACGTCCCGATGGCTGCATTGGCCTGGAACTTGGTGATGTTCTGGATGATCTTGAGCATCGTCGACTGGGCGCAGTCCAGTGCGTCGTCAGGATGATGCGTCATGCGATAGCACACGCTGTAAACGCGGTCCTCAAAACGCTCCAGAAGCTCCGTCAGGGCAGTATGATTGCCCCGGCAGGCAAGTTGGGCCAACTTGTCATCTTCGTGTGACATGGGCAGGGGCTAGGGACTAGGGACTAGGGACTAGGGAAAGAAATGAGCCTTTCCCGGTGTTCCTGTTCCTGCTCGCTAATCCGTTTGATTCCTCAATTTCAATTAAAACTTTCAGGTCCCAACCCTAGTCCCCAGTCGCTAGTGGCTAGTCCCTGATTCCCTTTCATGTTACCATGACCGACTCGGTAAAACCGGCCTTTACAGGATAACACCATATGACCAATCACAATACCTACGAATCCCCATTAGCTACGCGTAACGCCTCGGCTGCGATGCAGGCAATCTGGTCCCCGCAGCGGAAATTCAGCACATGGCGTCGACTTTGGCACGCTTTGGCGCTCTCTGAGCACGAATTGGGCTTGCCTGTCTCCAAAGACCAGGTCGATCAACTTGCCCAGCATCTTGACGATATCGACTTTGAAAATGCTGCAGGCTACGAAAAGAAACTCCGCCATGACGTGATGGCTCATGTGCATGCTTTGGGCGATGTCGCTCCTGACGCCCGCCCGATCATCCATCTTGGTGCCACCAGCCAGTTCGTTAACTGCAATACTGAACTGCTGCTGATCCGTGACGCACTGGAACTTGTCGCTGGCAAGCTCGCCACCGCCATTGTCGCGCTAGGGCGTTTTGCACAGCAGTACCGCGAACTGCCGACGCTTGGCTTTACGCACTTCCAACCTGCTCAGCCGACCACGGTGGGCAAGCGTGCCACGCTCTGGGCGCAGGACCTGGCCATCGCATTGGAAGAAGTCGAACACCGCATCGACATGCTCCGCTTCCGTGGCGTCAAAGGTACCACCGGCACGCAGGCTTCGTTCCTGGCTTTGTTTGACGGTGATCACGCCAAGGTCGAAAAGCTTGACCAACTGGTTACAGAAAAAATGGGTTGGGATGTCAACAAACGCTTTGCCGTCACCGGTCAGACTTACCCGCGTCTGCTTGACGGTCTCGTTGCTTCGTCGCTCGCTTCCGTCGCTGCCGGCTGCATGAAATTTGCCACCGATATTCGTTTGCTGGCTAACCGCAAGGAAATGGAAGAGCCGTTCGAGAAGAACCAGATCGGTTCCTCAGCCATGGCATACAAGCGTAACCCGATGCGCTGCGAACGTATCTGCGGCTTGTCCCGCTTTGTCATCGGTCAAACCCAGATTCCTTTCACCATGGCTTCGGAACAGTGGATGGAACGCACGCTTGATGACTCCTCCACGCGTCGCCTGACGTTGCCCGAGCCGTTCCTGGCGCTTGATGGTGTGCTGGACCTGATGATCAACGTCACCAACGGCATGGTGGTCTACGAAAAAACCGTGGCCAACAACCTGGCCTGCGAACTGCCCTTCATGGCAACGGAGAACATTCTCATGGCAGCGGTTCAGCAAAATGGTGCGGACCGTCAGGAAGTCCACGAGATCATCCGCAAGCATTCCCAGGACGCTGCCCAACAGGTCAAAGCCGAAGGCAAGCCCAATGATCTGCTTGAGCGCATCCGTGATGAAGAAGCCTTCAAGGGTATCGATCTGGATGCGGTGCTTGACCCGTCACAATTCGTTGGCCGTGCCCCCGAGCAGGTGGACGAATTCGTCGCTGCCGTGGTCGATCCGATTGCCAGCAAGTATGCGGATCAGTTGGCGTATACGCCGCAATTGAAGGTCTGATTGCGTTACAACATTTAAAATCAGAGCACGGCAGCGAGCCTCGTTTCGCTGCCGTTTTTTTATTCTGACCTTGTGACGTCTGGATAACATTTTTAATACGTATGACCGTCAAAGCTTAATTTGGATATCGCACTGAATACTATTTTTCTGCGAAAGGAACTTGGTTGATCGCGCTAATATTTCGATAGTTTTACTAGGATTCCGGGCATGCTTTTTTGACCTTCAAAAAGGAGTGCCGATGCCATACTTGTACGAAATGATGGTGACCATTGTCTCGGACCTGTTTCTACTCGCCATTGGTGTCGGTGTGTATTTCATTTGGCGTGCCAGTCGTTGGGCGCGTCCCAGGCGATTAACCAAAATGGCCAAGCAGTTGGACATGGAGTATTCCCCCGAATCCGTCCGCTTGCCTCGCAAACTCAACAACAACTATCCGCTGTTGATGACCGGCACGGACCGAAAGATGTCCAACATCGTGGCGGGGCATTACCGCGATGTCGAAATGCATATCTTCGATTACGAGTTCATGGCTGAAGGCCGACGTTTTTGCCAAACGGTTTACGCGTTTGAATTGCGGCGTACGGGTATCTGTCGCTTCGCTACCAACCCCCGTGACAAGTCCTATGTCAATCCACTCAAATACTGGGACGGCATCAAACCCATCACCGTGGGCAAGAACGAGAAAGCTCAAAAAGCCTTTGCTGCCAAACATCGCCTCGTTGGGCTCAACGAGTTCGGTACCGGCCTGCAGTTCAATCCCAAAGCGGTCAGTTACTTCACCCGTAACGATATCGTCTGGACCGAAGGTGGCAGCAATTGGTTACTGGTTTATGAACTCAATCGTCTCACGCCGGTCACCCAGTACCCCCGGCAAATCTGGCGTGCCTATCAGGTCTGCCGCATGCTCCAACTCAATAACAAACGCCTGAGTTCTGACGACATGAACGACAGTGACCCAGGCGATGGGCCGGACAAAGCAGATGCCCCCAAGCTGTCACTGGCCAGTTAACAAACAAGGTTGGCACAAAGAAAAACCGTCGAATGAGATTGACTCGTTCGACGGTTTTTTATTTTTGGGAATTGCGTTCTCAGGGATTAATCTGAGTCGTTGTCTTCAAACTTCACATGCTTCAATGCCGAGGGCACAATGCCGCGTTGGGATTGATCCACGAAGTCTGCGATCTCCATGGCCAGTGGATCATCGCCGCATTGTTCACGGATGAGCTTGACGGCAACGGGGTTGGTGTGACGTTCACGGAACAGAATCTTAAACGCACGCTTGATGGCGGGAATGTGTTGGCTGTATCCATTGCGACGCAGGCCGATGAGATTCAGCGACACCTGGCCGATCGGCTGATGGACCATGACAAACGGGGGCAGGTCACGGGTGATGCCCATGGTGCCTGAGATCATGGACATGCGGCCGACGCGGCAGAACTGGTGCACTGCGCCGGTGCCACCGATATTGACCTTGTCATCAATGACGACGTGGCCTGCGATCAGGGCAGCGTTGGCGATGGTGCATTGATTACCGACAATCACGTCATGCCCAAGGTGCGAAAACGCCATCAGGTAGTTATCGTTACCGACAGTGGTTGGGATCTCTGCTGAAGCGCGGTGAATGGTCACGCCTTCGCGGAAGAGATTGTCGTTACCAATCTTGACGCCTGCTTTGACGGCAGCCGGATCTTCCCGTCGAGACTGGGGGCTAAACCCCATGCAGACCTGCGGGTAGAAAAGATTATTCTCACCGACCACCATGGGGCCTTTGAGGTGAACATGACTGACAAGTCGGCAACCGGCACCCAGGGTGACATTGCCCTGAATGATGCAGAATGGGCCGACTTCGACGTCAGGAGCCAACTTGGCTTGTTCGTCGACGATACTGGTGGGATGAATATGTGCCAATGCGTAACGGTCCTCATCAATCGCTAACCAGCAGATATGATAGGAAATACGCCAAACCTTGCCACTTGAGAGGACGCAGTTGTTGGAAAATCAATCAATTCAAGTGACCGATCTGGGACGCCTGTCCTACGCCGACGCCTGGGCCGTTCAATGCCAGACGCACGAGAATCTCCTGAATTCACAAGGGTTTGGCGAGCTTTTACTTGTCGAGCATACGCCTGTGATTACGCTCAGTCACCGTAAATCCGTGCCCGGTCACCTGCTGGCGGATCATGAAAAATTGACCAAGTTAGGCATTGATGTGCAGCCGACCAACCGTGGTGGTGACATTACTTATCACGGCCCGGGACAATTGGTCGCCTACCCAATCGTTCGATTCAAGCCCTTCGGCCTCACCGTCAGCTCCTACATGCGACTGCTCGAAGAAGTGGTTATCCGGACGTTGGCCAGCTTCAACGTGATCGGCAACCGGGAAGCAGGCAAGACCGGCGTGTGGGTGCAGCGGGTTGCCGGGGAACTTCCGGGGGAGCCGACGGAGAAAATCTGCGCCATGGGCGTCCGCGTCAAACGCGGGATCAGCCTCCACGGCTTGGCGTTGAACATCGACCCGGACATGAGCCATTTTGACTGCATTGTCCCCTGTGGCATCGCGGATCGGTCGGTCACGAGTCTCAAACAATGCCTCGGCGAATCATGCCCGAGCATGCAGCAGGTCAAGGACGAATTGGTCAGGCAGTTTCGTGATGTCCTGCAAGTTGATCGACAATAGCTGCGACACTGCGTGTCGCTGACCGTACAATCTCACACATGATCTTTCGCATGCTCCTACTTCAGCGTCGTCAGCCGGTTGCCTTTGCGGTGATGTTAGCAGCGGTGTGCTGCACGTTGTTTGTGATCTTCCTGCCGATGCTGTGGATCACACGCCCGGACTCGGCGGGGAATCTGGCGTCCCTGCTGCGGTTTTACTTCCCGGGTTACGCACTTGCGTGGGGCAGTCTGACGCTGCTGGTGATGACGTTGTCCAAACGGATGGTCATGCCGACGGTCAAGCAGAATGTGATTCTGATTTTTGCGGTCGCCGTGATTCTGAGGCTGTTTACCGTGTTTGCTGCATCGCCCCAACTCTCCGACGACATCTGGCGGTACATCCATGATGGGCAGACGCTGGCAACAGGCGATAACCCATACCGCGTCGCGCCCGCGGAATTGGCTGTGCAAAATCAGGTCACGAAGCAGATCAATCATCCGAGTCTGGTGACGATCTACCAACCCACCAGCCAATGGGTCTTTGCAGCGTTGGCTTTGTCGCAGTTCGACGTCTTGGGGGATGTCACGTTCCGCCTGGGCTTTGTGCTTTTTGATCTGGCGGTCATCGCGTTGATCATCATGGAGCTGGTTCGCCTCAAACGCAGTGTCTGGTGGTCGCTTTGCTATGCCTGGCATCCGTTGGTGATCAGCGAGGTGGCAGCGACGGGGCATCAGGATGTCATCGGCATTGCCATGCTCCTTGCCTGCATCTGTTTTGTGATGCGACGGGCTCGTCGTTTGGACATGTTCTTTGCAGGCGTCTGTTTTGCCATGGCCATTGCGGTCAAGCCCATCGTCTTCCCGCTGATCCTGCCATTGGTCTGGGAGTTGTTCAAGACGCCCGTCGCCTGCAGCCCGGATCGCAAGGTGATGTGTTCCAAAGCAGCCTTGGTTCACGCGACATTCGGCGCGGTGCTCGCAGGTATCGCGTTGTACTTGCCCTTTGTGAACATGCCCGGCGGGCTCACTCGCTTGTTCGAGACCGGCTCAGCCTTCGTCGAAGGTTGGCAGTTTAACAGTCTCATCCACGGCTTAACGATGCAGATCACCCCCGATGGTCGGCAGGCCCGTTGGATCGCAGGCGGGTTTTTGATGTACATCCTCGTCACTGCCATGCGTAAACGCTGCACGCTCATCGAGACGTCATGCATTTACCTGTTCGCGTCACTACTGTGTTCGAGCACGGTCTACCCGTGGTACCTGCTGTGGGCGCTGGCATTCTTCCCGCTGTGTTCCTCGCTGGGGTTGTGGGTGCTGTCACTGACGATTGTCGTGAGTTACGAAGTGCTCGGCCATCAGTCCACGTGGCAGGTCCCGATCTGGGTCTGGGCAGTCACCTGGGTGCCGGTCTTGATTGCGGTGGCATGGGACCTGCAACTGATCAAACGCCCGGTTGAATGAGTTTTGTTTTAACCACCAAGGACAAAGCAGATTCAAGACATTTTTACCGCAGAGACGCAGAGCACTCAGAGTTTCGCAGAGAAGAAATGTTGTTTGAAAATCAATACAAACCAAAGCCGTGACTCTCCTGAGTCACGGGTTGCCTTGGAATCATTTCATTCATTTTTTTTAGCTCTCTTACCTCTGAGAATTCTGCGTCTCTGTGGTAAAAAATGCCTTGAACTGTCTTGGAAACTTCGTGACCTTCGTGCTCTTCGTGACTTCGTGGTGAATAATCAGCGTCCGCAGATGCAGGAAAGGTGAAGTCGACCTTGCGGTCCTCCCACAAACTCCCGACAACCGACGCGTTTGCATCGCATGCCCCTGAGCCTGTAAAGTAATCTCCCTACCCGTAATTTTGCACAAAATGAGAAGGAAGCCTGTCATGGGTATCAAAGTCT